>CAMWMW010000227.1 GCA_947175455.1 uncultured Porphyromonadaceae bacterium
TGTACTATCAGTTCAACAAACAGGGATTCTGCAACCTTTTCTCGATTGAATGAAGAGAGCCATTGTCACAGAGGGCGGTTGATGCTTCTCTCTGTGGCATTCTTTTTTCGAGACTCGATGTCGGGTAAGAGACCCGTGACAATGCCGAGGAGCGGCAGGAGTGTGCTCAGCTGAAAGATGAATCCAATGCTTGTCAGGTCTGCAAGCCATCCGAAAAATACGGAAGCTATGCCTCCAAGTCCGAAATTGAGAC
This sequence comes from uncultured Porphyromonadaceae bacterium, assembly GCA_947175455.1. GTDB lineage: Bacteria > Bacteroidota > Bacteroidia > Bacteroidales > Muribaculaceae > Lepagella. The sequence continues at coordinate 254 of CAMWMW010000227.1, forward strand.
CGAAAAACAGTCCTGCGATCATCCCCACCTTGTCGGGCTTCAGTTCTGTCGCGTAGACGAGTATGGCGGAGAATGCCGATGATATGACAAGTCCTATGATTATTGCGAGGATTATCGTCATGACGAAGTTGACATAGGGGAGTGCGAGCGCGAATGGCGCCGCGCCTAATATCGACCACCATATCACAAGCTTGCGTCCGTAACGGTCTCCTATCGCTCCGCCTATAAGGGTGCCGGCGGCGACGGCGGCGAGAAACGCGAAAAGACACAGCTGCGACTGCTTGATGTCAATGCCGAACTTATCCATTAGAAAGAAAGTGAAGTAACTTGTCATGCTCGCCATATAAAAATATTTCGAGAATGTGAGCACGCAAAGAATGAACAACGCCTGTCGGATGCGTCTCGGCGACAGATTTTTTACAGCCGGAGAGATGGCTGTTTTTCTGACCGAACGCAATGAGGTCTTGTACCATCTGCCCACATAAGACAGAGCGCCGATGGCGACAAGAGCCGCAATCGCAAACCATGATATGGATTTTTGCCCGAAGGGGAGTATTATGACAGCGGCAAGTAGCGGACCGAGAGCGGTTCCGCCGTTTCCTCCGACCTGAAAAATAGACTGTCCGAGTCCTTTTTTGACTCCGGCGGCGTTCTGGGCTATACGTGATGACTCCGGGTGGAAAACGGCAGAGCCGATGCCTACTGTGGCTACCGCAAGCAGTATGACTCCGAAGGAGGAGGCTACAGACAGAAGCAGAATGCCGGCAAGAGTGAACATCATGCCGGCAGTCAGGGAATAGGGGTGTGGATGTCTGTCGGTATACCTTCCGACAACGGGCTGCATTATGGAAGAGGTCATCTGCGCGACAAATGTGATGATGCCTATCTGCAGGAATGAAAGATTGTAATCATCTCTGAGTATCGGGTATACGGAGGGTATTACCGACTGAATCATGTCATTCAGAAAATGACCGAAGCTTATGATGAGGAGAATGGAATATATCGTAGCCTGTTTATTTCCGACTGAATCGTCTGCCATAATTAATTCGATTGAAATTTGCCGACATGACGTAACTGATCGAAAGCCTTGGAGGACACCGGCTTTTGATTGCGCCGCAAAATTAATAAAAAATATCGGTTTTTCCTGATTCCATCCGGCTGCATATGGCACAAGCTCTTATTTCATCGGAAATTCTCACGGTCTGTGACGTGTCTTCTTTCGAGTTGTTGACGAGGAGGATCCGGCTTTTGCCTCTTTCAGCACCCATTTGCCGTTTACGTATTCAGCAACAGGAGGCGTTGCCGTAAACTCTTTGATGACCTCCGGCACCCATATGTTAAATAGCGAGCCGCTCCAGGGTGCATATTCCAATACATTGACCAAGGCGTATTTCTTGTCTCCGATTTTAAGATAGGTCAACGCGTTTCCGTCACCAATCTTTTTAGCGGGGATTATCTCGGTGCCTGCATAGATGGAGTTGGCGAAGTCCTTTACCCTGCCGTTGTCAATTTCAGCGGAAGGAACATATCCATAATAGTGGGTTCCCTTGTATGAGGTCTTTACCTTCTGATAGCAGTTGCCGTATATGGTCATCTGTGCCTCGGGCTTGCACTTCTCCCAGCCGCCTGTATATTCGCAGCATCCCAGGTCTGTTCCGCCCAGCAACTGATGCGAATTGCCGTGTATGTCAAAGTTGACCATCGGTCTTCCGGCATTGATCAAAGGAGAGTTTTCAAGCAAACGGATCTCTTTATTCTGATTCTCGACAACCATGCCGGCATTCTCCTCCGTGATGCGTATCATATGCTTTTCGGCATCAAGTTCCGGAATGCCCGATCCGAAGTCGGCGGCACTCCAGGCGATGTTGGGATTGAGACCGGTTCTGGTGATGTATGACATCTGGTTGCGCAGGAACACACAGTTGCTGAATTGCGGAGAGGTGACGCGCTGATGGTCGGCGGGTGTCATTTTGTATTGCAACAACGCTTGTCCGTTATTGTAGAATGTGCAGTTTGTGAAAAGGGTCTGTCTGCGGGTCAGCAGAATCGCGCCTCTCCACAAATCACCGTCGGTTCCCATTCCGTCGCCTTTGACTTCTGCGTAGTTGTTTGCGACCAGACAGCTGCGCATGTAAAACGGGGTATATGTCGTGATTACGGAGCAGTGACGCGGGTCTGTAGTGACATTGTTTGATATCACGCAACGGTCGATCATCACATTTATATCATCGGTAAGTCCGGAAATGGATATCGCACCATAACCCTTGTTGCCGCGAATCTCGGAGTTCCTTAATACAGATCCGTCAGTTACGTTCAGGGCAAGTCCTACGGCACCGGTATTGTTGTTGAATCTGCATTCGGTGGCTGTCAGTCTGACACCGCTGAAAGACGCTCCGCGTCCGTTGCTGAAACTGCACCCCCATGCATTCACCATGGCAGTGCCCGTTCCCTGTCTGAAGGCGCGGATGTCGGCGGTCTTCATGTCGAGTCCCACAAGCCGCATTTCCTGCCCCGCGACCGCTTCGGCGACAAAACAGGTTGCTTTGGTATACATGACATTGCACCCGATGACATGCAGCTCACCCTCGATTGTATTCGGAGAGTGGGGATCCTCGTATGCCGAACCTCTGAAATCAACATTCATTACGGCTCCTCCATTGATGGAGAGGTCGCCCTTGATTACGGATTTGTCAGCCACATCGCGAACCTCGTCACAACCGCCGCCGTATATACATACATTTTTGTATTCTATGCGGTCGTTGATACTCCTGATGGTCGGCAGTACGTAAGTGCCTGCATCAAGATATATGGTGAGTGATTCCACATTGGTCGAAAGATCCAGAACTGATTTCAAATCTCCGGAAGGATTTTCTTTGGACAGACCGTCTCCTGTGGCTCCTTCGGCTACATATCTGGTTATCTCAATTGAGTTGGCAGTCAGTGAAAACAGAATGAAAAGACTGCATAATAAAAGTTTTTGCATAAGTGGTTTGTAAGATGTTGATAATAAGTGATGTTATCTCAGTCCTCGCCAAAGCGCACCGGGATTCAATGCATAAGCGGCATACAGGCGGATATAATCGTTGCCAAAGGCGGGTGTGAACCCATATTCTCCATTGACCTTCACAAGTTTTTTTCCACTCACTTTATACACGTAGGCTTTGCCGGCATACATACTCAAGCCGATTGCCAAGCCGTTTACCACCGGAGATACCATTACAACTCCGAGTTCCGACGCTTTGTCGCCTGCCAGACCATTCAGGTTGTAGATGCCGTCTTTTTCAGTCATTTCTTTCAGAGCCGAAACCGACATGCAGCCTCCGAAATAATAATATTCATGCTGTTCATCGACCAAGGTTTCAGTTCCGACCGAGTATTCCGCGCCGTAGAAAGGATGAGGATACCCGTCTATGCGGGAATGTCGTGACTGGGACTCATCCAGTTTCAGAGGACCGATTTTTATATCACCGTTCATGTCGATCCAGCCGTATTCTTTGTCTGAATTTTCAAACCAATACCATTTGCCGTCGTTTACAAGGTTTCGGAAGTCTGTGACACACAGCATTTCTCCATTTCTGTTGACGATTCCATATGTGTTGCCGGCACCTGCCGCCGGTACAACACAGCAGTCGTTGGCATCGGGAATGAATCGATACGCCATCGGTTTCGACAAGGCTTTGCCCGAGTAGTCATAGAGTGCGTATT
>CAMWMW010000228.1 GCA_947175455.1 uncultured Porphyromonadaceae bacterium
GATTCTTTATAATGTTTTTTTTCGTAATAAATTTAAACAGTTTCTAAGAAACTGAAAAATTATCCAAATCGATAACTCAAAAATTTCTATGTCTTCAAAAATCTACAGTTATGACGAGGTCTACGCGGCTTCTCTGGAATATTTCAAGGGAGATGAACTTGCCACACGTGTGTGGTCAAGCAAATATGCATTGAAAGATTCGGATGGCAATATCTATGAATCGACTCCCGACGACATGCATCATCGCATAGCAAAAGAGATAGCCCGTATTGAAAACAAATACCCGAATCCGATGGGAGAGGAAGAAATCTTTTCCCTGTTGAAGGATTTTAAATATATTGTTCCTCAGGGAAGCCCTATGGCGGGAATCGGTAATAATTTTCAAGTCGGATCGTTATCAAACTGTTTTGTAATAGGTCTTGACGGTCATCCGGATTCTTATGGCGGCATTATCCGCATAGATGAAGAGCAGGTTCAGCTGATGAAGCGTCGCGGAGGTGTAGGACATGATTTGTCGCACATCCGTCCGAAAGGGAGCGCGGTTAAAAACTCCGCATTGACTTCTACCGGACTCGTGCCGTTTATGGAGCGATACAGCAATAGTACGCGTGAAGTGGCTCAGGACGGACGGCGCGGAGCTTTGATGATGACTGTGAGCATCAAGCATCCGGATGCGGAGAGTTTTATAGATGCCAAGATGACAGAGGGAAAGGTGACCGGTGCCAATGTTTCTGTCAAGATTGATGATGACTTCATGAAATCTGTTGTCACCGGAGAGCCTTATATGCAGCAATTTCCTGTAAAGGGCGAATCACCTGTCGTGACTATAGAGATAAACGCCTCCGATGTATGGAATAAAATCGTGCACAATGCATGGAAAAGTGCGGAGCCGGGTGTCCTTTTCTGGGATACGATCCAGAGGGAGTCTGTGCCGGATTGCTATTCAGATCTTGGATTCGAGACAGTTTCCACAAATCCCTGCGGCGAGATTCCGTTGTGCCCGTATGACAGCTGCCGCCTCGTGGCAATAAACCTGTACAGTTATGTGAAGAATCCGTTCACGCCTCAGGCTGAGTTCGATTTCGACCTGTTCCGTCAGCATGTCGGCAAGGCGCAGAGAATAATGGATGATATAATTGACCTTGAGATGGAGAAGATAGACACTATTATCAGCAAGGTCGAGAAAGATCCCGAGACTGCGGAGGTGAAAAGCACAGAGCTGAATCTTTGGAAAAAAATCAGAAGCAAGACATTGAAAGGACGCCGTACCGGTTGCGGGACTACCGGCGAGGGAGACATGCTTGCCGCATTGGGTTATCGTTACGGCACGCCGGAGGCTACGGCTTTCTCTACGGAGGTTCACAAACAGCTCACACTTGCTTACTATTCATCATCCGTGGATATGGCATCCGAACGTGGAGCTTTCGAAATATATGATTCTGAAAGGGAGAAAAACAATCCTTTCATAAACCGTATAAAAGAGGCGGATCCCGCTCTTTATGAAAGAATGATTAAGACGGGACGCCGTAATATAGCGTGTCTGACAATCGCACCCACAGGCACAACCTCCATTATGACGCAGACTTCTTCCGGAATCGAGCCTGTGTTCCTTCCCGTATACAAGCGTAAGCGTAAGGTGAATCCGTCTGACGAGAATGTACGCATCGATTTCGTTGACGAGGTGGGAGACGCGTTCGAAGAATATATCGTATATCATCACAAATTCCTGGAATGGATGAGAATCAACGGCATAGAGAAAAAAGACAACATGACTGCCGAGGAAATCGAGGAACTTGTGAAAAAATCTCCTTATTACAAGGCAACAAGCAACGATGTCGACTGGATGGAGAAAGTGCGTATGCAGGGTGCGGTGCAGAAATGGGTGGATCATTCCATCAGCGTTACCATCAATCTTCCTTCCGATGTTACGGAGGAACTTGTAGGCAATCTCTATGTGGAGGCGTGGAAGGCTGGTTGCAAAGGGTGTACGGTTTATCGTGACGGCTCCCGCAATAATGTTCTTGCAGCCGTGACTCCCGCGAAGGCACCCCTCATCGCCAATCCGGAACACATCATGAAGCGTCCGGTTGAACTTGAGGCGGATGTGGTGCGTTTCCAGAATAACAAGGAGAAATGGATTGCATTCGTCGGTCTTGTAGACGGTAAACCGTATGAGATTTTTACAGGACTTGCAGATGATGAAGATGGTATTTTCTGTCCGAAGAGTGTGAGCCATGGAAAGATTATCAAGGCAATGGACAGCGACGGACGTAAGAGATATGACTTCCAGTTTATCAACAAACGCGGATACAAGACAACAATCGAGGGCTTGAGCGAGAAGTTTAATCCTGAATTCTGGAATTACGCGAAGCTGATTTCGGGAGTCTTGAGATATGGCATGCCTATTGACCAGGTGTTGAAACTCGTGGGCGGGCTTGAATTGGATTCGACTAATATCAACACATGGAAGAATGGTCTTGAAAGGGCTCTTAAGAAGTATCTTCCCAACGGAATGGCAGCCACTGGTCAGAAATGTCCGAAATGCGGGGCAGAGACTCTGATTTATCAGGAGGGGTGTCTGATCTGCACTTCCTGCGGCAATTCAAAATGTGGATAAAGATACAGTATATATTGGCTTAACTTATATTTTATGAAGATTACCTTAAATATCAACTACCACACCGAATGGGGAGAGTCGCTCTATGTGAGCGGCTCAATCCCGGCGTTGGGCAATGGAGACGTTGCCCGGGCGGTGGAAATGAATCTTGTTAGCCCGGATATGTGGCAGCTTCAGCTGGACCTGAAAAATGATCCGGGCAACTTTGATTATCGTTTTATAGTCAAGGCTCCCGAGAAGGAGTGGCGATTCGAGTGGGGAGCGCCGCATCGGTTTGTATCTGGAAAGGGGATTGATTCCTATCGAATATTCTGCTCCTGGCAGGATCTTCCGGCTGACAAGCCGTTCTATTCATCGGCGTTTGTCGATGGCATGTTGCGTCGGCCTTATCGCGACCAGCCGCTTGTGCCCAAGGCAGGGACTGTAAATATACGCATCGAGGCTCCCATGATTGAACCTGACGAGGTACTGGCAATCAGCGGAGAGGGGAAGGAACTCGGGAACTGGGATCCTGCACACGCGCTTGTATTGAATGACGCTTCATTCCCTGTGTGGGAGGTCAATCTTTGTGCGGATTCCCTGTCAGTGCCGTTTGAATATAAATTCATCATTCTCAAGAAAGATACCCGCGAGGTAAAGGGTTGGGAATATACCAACAACCGGGTATATGGAATCAAATGTGAGTCAGCGTCTGAACAGGTAGTGATCGACGGACTCCGTTTTGCGAATCCGAAAGAAAACTGGAAAGGTGCCGGAACTGCAATACCCGTGTTCTCAATCCGTACGGAGAATGATTTCGGTGTGGGAGATTTCATAGATGTCAAGAAGATGGTGGACTGGTGTGCGGAAACGGGTCAGAAGGTTTTGCAGATTCTTCCCATCAATGACACTACAATGACATGCACGTGGGTGGATTCATATCCTTATAAGGCTAATTCATCTTTCGCTCTGCATCCCATGTATATCAACCTCTGGGAGGTAGGAACTCTGAAGGATTCCGGACGCCGTGATTACTACCACAATCTTGCCAAAGAACTCAACTCGCTTTCTGAAATTGACTATGAGCGTGTAAATTCAGGAAAGCAGGAATATCTGCGCGAGATATATGCAGAACAGGGTCCGGCAACACGCGGACGCAAGGAATACAAGGAGTTTGTGAGCCGAAACGAGTATTGGCTCAAGCCTTATGCGGCATGGCGCGTGTTGCGTGACTTATACCGGACACCCGACAACAGCTGCTGGGAAGAGTATGCCCGTTATGACGCTGAAAAGGTGGAGAGACTGATGTCAGAACACAAAGACGGTTTTGATTTCCATTATTATGTGCAGT
>CAMWMW010000229.1 GCA_947175455.1 uncultured Porphyromonadaceae bacterium
GTCTACGAACTTGCCGCCGGAACATACCAGCCAAGCGCATGCATCATTTTCAAAAGAGCCACCTACGCCACTCTCAACGGAAGCACCGAAGGCCGCACTATTCTTTCCGGAGATCTTAACAATGACAACTACGCTTCATCAGGTGACCTTCAGCGTCTTGTACGCTTCATGACTGTCACCGGTGCAGGAAACTCCACCAAGCCTGTAGTAATCAACAATATCGACTTTACATGCGTATATACCAACGTAGACGATGACCCTACTACAGACGACTCCACCAACCAGACGGGAGTCGCAGGATTCGGCGCCCTGTATATCGACAACAGCGGTGACGTGACTGTAAAGAACTGCAACTTCTACGGTAACTGGGCGCAGGGTCAAAAAGGCGGTCCTGCCGCACACTGCCGCCGAAGCACAGTCAAATTCATAAACTGCGTTTTCCGTGGCAACTCGGCAAACTATCGCGGTGGAGCGGTAAGACTCCGCACTGACAACGAAAACAAAGGAATTACAACATTCGAGGGCTGCGTATTCAAGAACAACACCAATTATCATGATTTCGGAGGCGCCATCTTCATGGCGCAAGGCAACAGCCTCAATATTGTCAACACCACCATCACAGGCAACAAAGCCCTGAGCGGCGCGGCAATATACTCGAACCGTGTGAATTTTCCCGGCGCGTTGAGAATCATAAACTCCACAATCGCGGGCAACACCGTCACAGGTGATAACGCCGACGGTCAGATAACCTCGACACAGGCGGCAAACATGAGCATCGTAAACTCCATCATCGTTTCAAACGACGAGAAGACTTCCGATATATTCTTCAGCAATGTAACCAGCAAAAAAGACTTCTTCTTCACATCAGGCGGTTACAACTATATCGGCAAAGTGACGGATGCCCAGGCAGAAGCATCCAAACCGGTGGAATGGCTTGATTCCGACAAGACAGGTGCTGACTGCTCATATGCTTCTATATTCGGAGAAAACACTGTCAACAGCGACAATGTCATTGTTCCCGTGAAATACTTTGCCGGAGCATCAGGCACTCAGGTCGAGACCGCCGTTGCAAGCTGGGGACTTCCCGAAGGTCTTGCCCTTGCCAAAGACCAGAACGGCAAGGAACGCACCGCAGCAATGATGCCCGGAGCATACGCCATCACGGAGAACGAGATACCTTCTCTTCCCACCAGCGTAATCACCGCTGTTGAAGACACCGCAGACGCAATCCGCCTCGTAAAAACCGGAAACGGCATCTACACCGTCAAAGGCGCTACGGAGGGAATCGCAGTCTACACCGTCAACGGAGCAGCCGTTGCCGCCACATCGGAAGACACCATTGACATCAGTTCGTTCGCAAACGGTCTATACATAATAAAATCAGGCAATACAGTCTTTAAGGTAATAAAGTAAGGTAATAAAGTAGTTTTAATTAAGGTCAAGTTATTTTGAATCAAATCTGAATTTTTCAGAATCCAATCGGGGACGCCATGGTGTGTCCCCGATTTTTTAACATTACCTTATCATAAAAGAATAATCATGAAAAAGATTTTTTCAAATTACTATCGCATCTTTCCGCTGATACTGTTTCTTCTCATTGCCGTTATGACATCCTGCTCCGAGACTCTTGACGAGCCGGAACTCAAGCCTGAGGACAAGCCTGAAGAACCGGCGACAGAGATTACGGTTACAGCATCCGGTCATGTCTCCCTCTCCCGCCGGCAGAGCAGTGACATCACACTGACATTCGGAGGCTCGGGATACGATTCGTTTCAATGGACATGCGCCTCGGCGGATCCCGAAATAGCCCGCGCAAGCCGCAAAGACGACTCGACGATCACCATCACCGGTATCGCAGCCGGTGAAACCCGCGTCACTGTCGAGGCGACAGCCGGAGATGCCAAGGCATCCACTACAATCAATGTCATCGTGGAACAGGGCACGGTAAGGATTCTCGCCGTCGGAAACAGCTTCTCGCAGGATGCTGTGGAACAATATCTCTACGACCTTGCCAAAGCGGCAGGCATCGAGGTGGTGATCGGCAACATGTATATCGGCGGCTGCGACCTCGACAAGCATTACGCCAACCTGCAGAGCGATGCTCCGGCATATGAATACCGCAAGGTAACAGCCGGAGAGAAAAAGAACCGCACGGGAGTGCGCCTGTCGGAGGCACTGGCAGACGAACCGTGGGATTATATCAGCCTTCAGCAGGCGAGCGGGAAATCAGGGAAATATGACACATACTCCTCACTCCCCGCGCTTATCGGCGGCATAGAGTCAAAAGCTCCCGAAGCCTCATTGATATGGCATCAGACCTGGGCATACGCCTCCGGTTCAAACCATGAAAGTTTTCCCGCATACGGCAAAGACCAGATGACTATGTATAACGCCATCGTGTCATCCGCCCGCAAGGCAATGACCGACAACAGCTCGCTCACACTGATGGTGCCTTCGGGTACGGCGATCCAGAACGCCCGCACAACTTATGTAGGCGATGTCTTCAACCGCGACGGCTATCATCTTGAAGTAACCTACGGACGTTACACCGCCGCCTGCACATGGTTCGAGGCACTGTTCGGCATAGATGTCACCACAACCACATACGCCCCCTCCACAGTCAGCGAAGAGATGGCGGCGATAGCACGTCTGGCGGCGCATAGAGCGGTAGCGGATCCGGACAAGGTAACCACAATTGACGAATACGCGACTCCGGCAGTAAAGGAGGGAGACCTTGCCTCGCCTGTATACGTGGATTTCGGACCCAACAGCTTTTCACCGTCTCCCTGGAACAATTTCACGTCATTCGAGCCGTCGTCAACACCAGTATGGCTAAAAGACAGCAACGGCGATTTCGTCAGGGCAAGCGTGAAGATACTCGGCGTATTTACCGGCAGCTATCTCGGCGTGAGCGGAGAGGACAAACACTCGGCAATCATAGCGGCGGGTACGGAATTCCCTGTCACCGCATGGAAAGACGGTCTGACAGTCGCAGGCGTCAAAGGAACCGGCGACACTCCCGCCGCACGTCTTGCCATAACCTCTCTGAATGCATCGGGCAGATATGACATAACACTCATGGCGGTAAGATTCAACGGCAGCCGTGACGCCCGGATAACATCCTACAAAGTAACAGGCGCGACCGCGCACGAAGAGAAACAGGTCAGAACCGGACTCAAGATCGCGTCTTCGGGCACAGGGGTCTATCCCTCGTTCGACAAAGTGCCCTTTGAGGAATATGCCGTGACATACCGCGGAGTGACACCGGCAAGCGACGGCACGATAACCGTCGAGGTCACAGGCATCGACACCGGTGTGGCATGCGAGGGACATCTGAACGCATTGGTTATCGCACCCGCGAATTAGCGCACACTCTGAACATATTGCATCATACTGAATCGGATCGGGGACGCAGCAGCCTGTTGTCCCCGATTTTTTAACATTTTAATTTTACCGATTAAGAATATTTTATTTAAATTTGCAGAACCATGAGCACAAGGCGCCGGCGCCTTGTGCTCCCCTGCAGGGGAGCGACACAGATAATCAGGCTTTCGGCAATCGAGCCGCGGATTAAGGAGCAAAGCAATAACGGGCAGTGCAAGCAATTGAGGCAAACATAATTTACAGGATAGCGAAAGGCGATGAGAACGCACTTGACGCATTCATGGATTTTTATTCTTCGCATCTATACCGTATCGCATTCGGAGTTACGGGCAACAAGGAAACCGCGGAGGAGATAGTCAGTGATGTGTTCTTCAATGTGTGGGAGCAACGCCGGAAACTTCTTGAGATCGAAAACCTGCCCGGATACCTGAGAAACACGACATACCGCATGTCCCTGACAAGATACCGCCATGAGGACACCCGCGATTTCTCCTGCCTTTCAATCGATGACATCGAGGAATTCCATCACTTCCCCGTTGTCAGTCCCGACGAGGAATATG
>CAMWMW010000230.1 GCA_947175455.1 uncultured Porphyromonadaceae bacterium
TCCTTCAGCACGACTTGCGGACGCTCGGCCGCGGAACTTGAGACAATGTATAGAGAAGCGATGGGTGTGGAAGGAGTTGTAGGGCTGATTATCGGCACGCGTCCCGACACATTGCCTGACAGTGTTGTCGAAATGCTTGCGAGGCTTAACGAAGAAATGCCGGTTATTGTAGAACTGGGTGCGGAGTCGAGCCATGACTCGACACTCGCGCTGATAAACAGGGGGCACGGCTGGCATGATGTGGAGGACGCTGTCTCGAGACTCAGCCGTAAGGGTATCTCCACGGGGCTGCATCTCATAGCCGGTTTGCCCGGAGAAAACGAAGAGATGGTTCTTCAGACTGTGAAGAGGGCAGTGGCATTGCCGATCGAGTCAATAAAGTTGCATCACCTTCAGGTCTTGCGTAATACAAGGCTTGAAGAGCTTATAAATGACGGAAAATTGGAAGTTAGCCCTTTTGAGGTGGAAAATTATATTGATTTATGCATAAAAATCATTAATTTAGTGCCGCGAAAGATCGCTATCGAGAGGTTTCTGGCAAGTTCCCCCCCTGAGAAAGTGGTTATGCCAAGGTGGGGACTAAAAAATTATGAATTTACTAATTTGTTGAACAAAAGACTCCGGTCCGGCAAAGACTGAACCGGACTTGTTAAGAAAATCTGAAAATTTTAAGATATGAAGAAATTGATTATCGCGGCAGCAGCCGCTATTGTTGCTCCGATGTCAGCATCGGCAGATGTGACTGTAAAGTTTCCCGAGGGTAAGGCTGATTCCGTATATACCGTGGAGCATATGTTGATTTCAGACATGGTGCGTCCGCGTGCGGAAAGACCGGCGCCGGCAATCGACACGCTCAAATCTGTGGCGGGCATCATGAAATTTGATGTCGATGCATCTGGACCAGCCAATTACAGAATAAGATTCGGCGGAAGAGATGCGGTCAACATTTATACTTCTCCGGGAGAGAACCTCGCGGTGATAATATCTTCCGAGTCTCCGCTCGATTATATTGTCACCGGTTCGGCACTGATGGACGGCATAACGGACCTGCGTCAGAAATCCGGTGAAATACTCAAGCAATATCAGACAGCCGCGCAGGCTGAACCGCGTGACGAGGCTGCGATGCAGACTGCCATGAACGCATACAATTCGTTGTTTAAAGACTACGCGGCTTCAAAGCCTGCGGATCCGGCGTCATTGTTCGCTCTTCTGAATCTCGACGGTGAGGACTTCATGACAATCTTTGAATCGGTTGACCCTTCCCTGAAGAATTCCGCGCTCTATCCTTTGGTTGAAAGCCAGAAAGTGTATGTGGAAAAATCCATTGAGGCTGACAAAAAGATGAAAGAGATGCAGAATGGCAATTATGAGGCTCCTGATTTCACTTTGAAGAATCTGGAGGGGAAAGATGTGAAGCTGTCCGATTTTCGTGGGAAATGGGTGATCATAGATTTCTGGGGCAGCTGGTGCGGCTGGTGCATCAAGGGATTCCCGAAACTCAAGGACGCCTATGAGCAATACAAGCCGGAGCTTGAGATTCTTGGCGTGGATTGCAACGAGCCGGAGGCAAACTGGCGTAAGGGTGTGGAGAAATATAAGCTTCCCTGGGTAAACGTATACAATCCGGAAGGCACGACAATTCTTTCAGACTATGCAGTCCAGGGTTTCCCGACAAAGGTTATCGTCAATCCGGAAGGAAAGATTGCCAACATAACGGTAGGAGAGAATCCCGCATTCTTTGATACGCTTGCAAAACTTATCAATGAAGTAAAATAAACGGCATGACAGTTGTGAATTAAGAAACTTCCAGATATAAACGACAATCGCCCCGGCTGAATGCCGGGGCGATTGTCGTTTATATCGGTCTTATACATAAAACAAGGAGTTCCATACAATGGACTTCCAATAATTTGCGGAGTGACATCAGGTTGCATAATTTTGCTGCATGTCAAATGCTAAAAATTATAAATATGGAAGAGAATGAAGAGAAAATGGTGAATTCTTGTAAACCTGTGTTTACAAGACAGTGGCTTTGTCTAAGAGTCTTGTTTGTGACAGTGGTGTCGTTGTTTATGACGCTCGTGGCAAGTGGTTTTGACGCACTTGCGTTAGGCAGAAAGGAGGAATTTCTTCTGAAAAATGAGGTTTTTGATCTTTTGTCGGATTCCATCGATTTCTGCTTTGCCCTGATATTTGTGACAATGATGTCGCTTGTGGTTATGGAAATTGCATATCGCCGGTGTCTGAATTATCTTCAGTATGGACTGACGGCATGTGCTTTGTGCATGTTTTATCTTCTGTTGCTTGCAATGGCGGAAAAGATGCCGTTCTGGCTGGCATATGCGACGGTTGTGACGATGACCGTAACGCTCGTCACATGGTATTGCAGGTGTATAACGGGGAATAGAGGATTCTCAGTACTTGTGTCTGTTGTGCTCGTGCTGGAATATGGGATGGTATTGACATTGGTATATATCGGTTCACTGGCATTGCTCATAGGGAGTCTGTTGATATTTGTACTCCTGTGTGTATCCATGTTTCTTTCACTTAGACTTAAAATGGAAAACGATGAGTTTCTTTTTAAGAAACTGTGAATCCTATTGGACAGACTATTCATTCAAAAAATATCAGAACAATGGAAAATAATATAATCAGCATACCGGCTCCACAACCCTTCCGTAAGAGAGTTTCATATGGCAAGAAGGTTTTCCTGATGGGGTTGCAATGTTTTGTGCTAATGATTGGTGCGCTTATAGTATATATAATCTCAGAAGAACGGGAATCACGGCTTGCCGATGTGTCTCAGTCAATCCGTGAAGAGTGGGGAAGTGTACTGTATGTTTCCGGACCGGAAATACTTGATGGCAGAAAAGCCTCATTACCGTTGTGTCCGGAATCTTACAAATGCGACATTAATGTGGAAAGCAAATTGCTTCACAGGAACATCTATGAGGTCGGCGTGTTCGATGCCGAGGTAAATATGTCTGGCAGCTTCATAACAAATGATGTCAGGTCGGCAGGCGATAGCGTGAAACTGATAGTATATGTGAATCCGAAGACTATTACAGGACTGAAAGACGTGGTTATAAACGGTAAACCGTACAAATGGTCTAAATCTTCAGATCATCTGTTCGCCAAGATAGACACTGCGGATCTTTCAGATGCCGTCAATTTTGAAACATCATTCCATAGCCGTGGTAGCGGAGGGATTAGTGTCGGGGAGTGGGGCAGAGAATCCGAGATCTGCATCTCAGGACGTGCTGACAATCCATCGTTCGGAGGGTCAGACATTCCCGATACAAGGCTGATAGAGGGTAAAAACTTCTCTGCTTGCTGGCATAATTCCAATGACAGCGGATATGCGGACAGAAACAAAACAGGTTTTGTACGCGTTGATTTTCTTGTCGGCGTAAGTCTCTATCAGAAAGTATCGCGGTCGTTGAAGTATTCTTTTATCATCATACTTCTGACATTTGTCTCAGTCTTGTTCATTGAGATAATGATGAAACATCCGATACCACTCTTCAACTATTTCCTCATAGGTGCCGCACTTGTATTGTTTTATTGCCTTCTTCTTGCATTTTCAGAGCATATTGCATTCGGATATGCTTATCTGGCTGCCTCGTTCATGACAGTTGCCCTGATATCCGGATATATGTGGCGGATGCTTTCGTCAAAAAAAACAGGGATGGCGATATGCGTGATACTGACAGGCATGTATCTCGGATGTTACATAATGCTCTGTCTCGATACGTATGCGCTGCTTTTCGGTGCGATTCTTCTGTTCGCCGCTTTGGCAGCAACGATGTATGCCTCACTTAGAATAAAACAATAGGAGAGTGTTTGAATTATATGTAAGAAACGGTTTCACTACCGCACGTCTCTATAGAAACTGTTTAAATTTAATTCGAAATTTTTTATATAGTGAATCTTGTGGCTTC
>CAMWMW010000231.1 GCA_947175455.1 uncultured Porphyromonadaceae bacterium
ATCGCCGAATGGGAGAGTTGAAGTTCTGTTTTGCTGGCACTGCCTGAGCGGCATACGGATTGGGATTATATTCTTGATGAAGCCCGCGATCAGTATCGCCGGATGATCCGGTCATTCACAGACAACGGTCTTCATTGTGTGGTGCTTGTTGCCGATCGTGTGTCGGCGGGAGAACTGTTGCAGGAGTGCGACTCTTCAAAGATAACACTGATAGAAGCTGAGTATAACGATACGTGGACGCGTGATTACGGGCCGATTTCCGTGGTCAGAGGTGAGAGGTTGCGTGCGCTCGACTTCGGGTTTAACGGCTGGGGACTTAAATTCGCCGCCGCAAAAGACAATCTTGTAAACCTCTTTCTTCGAGACAGATTTGTCATAATGCCTGAAACATACAGAAACGAGAGGGATTTCATTCTTGAAGGAGGGTCGATTGAGACCGACGGATGCGGAACACTGCTCACTACTTCGACGTGTCTGTGCTTGCCAAACAGAAACGGAGGTCATTCAAAAGGGGAGTTGAATGAGATTCTCGGAAAACGTCTCGGTGCGGGGCATGTGTTGTGGCTTGATTACGGAGCGTTGGCAGGCGATGACACAGACTCGCATATCGACACCCTTTGCCGTATGGCTCCCGGAAACACGATCCTTTTTACCGGATGCCGGGATATGGATGACCCTCATTTTGAGGAATTGCTGAAAATGCGTGCGCAGCTGACATTGTTCCGCACTCCGGAGGGTAATCCTTATAATCTTGTGGAACTTCCGCTGCCTTCGGCGATATATGATGAGTCGGGAGAGCGTCTGCCGGCTTCATATGCGAATTACCTTGTCACCCCGGACACTGTCTTTATGCCCGTGTATTCACAGCCGGAGAATGACACCCTTGCATGCAACACGGTTAAAATAGCATTTCCCGGGCATAAGGTGGTGCCTGTCGAATGCTCCACGCTGATCAGACAACACGGTTCTCTACATTGCGCGACAATGCAGATTCCAGACAATCTTTTTAATTCTACAGTATATGAGCAGTAAACTTCCGGTTGGAATAGTCCAGCATTCCTTTATAGAAGATCTCGATTTCAACAGAGCGAGAAATCTGACGGCAATAGAGAATCTCGCGTCAGAGGGCGCACGTCTTGTCGTGCTTTCGGAACTGCATGACTCTCTTTATTTCTGCCAGACAGAAAATGTCGACAACTTCGATCTTGCACAGACGCTCCCAGGAGACTTCACGGAGTTTTACGGGAGTGCGGCGGCTAACAACAATGTGGTCATAGTCACAAGCACGTTCGAGCGCAGAGCCCCGGGGCTTTATCACAACACGGCGGTTGTTTTTGAGACTGACGGGTCTGTCGCGGGGATATACCGCAAGATGCATATTCCTGACGATCCCGGTTTTTATGAGAAGTTTTATTTTACTCCCGGAGATCTTGGTTTCGAGCCGATAGATACTTCAGCAGGACGTCTCGGTGTTCTTGTATGCTGGGATCAGTGGTATCCGGAAGCAGCGCGTCTCATGGCTATGCGTGGTGCGGAAGTCCTTATATATCCTACTGCCATAGGTTGGAATCCGGATGATCCTCAGGATGAAAAGGAGAGACAGAGAGAGGCATGGATAACTGTGCAGCGGGGACATGCCGTGGCTAACGGTCTGCCGGTTATAAGTGTAAACAGATGCGGTTTTGAGGAAGACCCTTCGGGTCAGACTTCCGGCATAGACTTCTGGGGTTCGAGCTTTGTCGCGGGACCGCAAGGGGAATTCCTTTTCGAAGCGCCGGACAACGCCCCTATGGAGGCGGTTGTGGAGGTCGATCTCTGCCGTTCGGAGGATGTGCGCCGCTGGTGGCCGTTTCTAAGAGACCGCAGGATTGAGAACTATGGCGAAATTACCAAAAGATTCTTGATCTGACAACAGACATATGGTGTATAAAATGAAAGGCGTCTGTATTCACCCAGTGTGAACACAGACGCCTTGGGGTTTGTTTAAAATCACTTATTCACCTAATAACTAATAACTAACCTTGTTTTTACCTGTTTGTCTGTCTATTTTGAAGCTTTTTGCGTCGGGGCGGAGATATTGCCGTGTCGCATCCCCTTGACATTGCGCTGGTGTTTTCCGTGTTTCATGGCGATCGCTTTCTTGCCACCGTGGTGCGATGCGTTGTTGACATAGAAATTCTTGAGATACACAACCATCTGGTCTGATGTCAGAATCTCACCGAGATCGTTGATGTATTTACCGCGCAATTCTTTCTGTGCCGCACGTGGATTGTAAGTGGTGTCTTTTTTCTCACGGGCGTTTTTAGCCTGTTCTTTAATCTGCTGGCGAGACACCTTGGCGGCATTGTTCAATGCCTCTATTCTTCCTTGCTGCTCGGTTGTCAGCTCGATGCCTTCAAACAGATCGGGGCGTGCGTCTTTGCGGTTATGAATTTTGCCGCATTTACCTTTTTTGTCGGATTTAGCACATTGTTTGCTTTTGTTTACGCACTCGGTCTTTGAATTGCAAGACTTGTCTGCCTGATTCTGGGCTGACGCAGAGAACGGGAGTGCGGCTATGGAAAGGAAAGCCAGACCTAATATCGCTTTTTTCATTTTTTTTTCGATTTTTTACTGTTAAACTTCTGAACCGGAGCCGACACCTGAATGCCATGACTCCAGTGTTTTCGTTCCAATTGGATTTCAGTTATAAGACAGATGAAAAAACGATAGGTTTAAGCGCAAAGGTCCCTTTAACCATTATTAAATCAGATGTTAATAAATGTAATTGTTAATCCTGACAAATGTCATGACCGTACCGGAATCGTCTAATAATCATCCATATTGAGTCTGTGCAGAATATCCATGTGCAGGAAATTGTCGCGTTTCTGAGGTTTCACACCTCTTATGACGCATTCGGCAAATGTTGTCAGCGCGAGTCTCGACTGGCTTGAGATATGGCGTGTTACAAGAAACTCTATGTGTCCGCTTCTCAGGCTTGCGAGATTAGGTTCGATATCGTCAAATCCTACGACAACACGTTTCGTGTCAGGGTTCTCGCGCAGATATTCATCTATAAGGAATATGCGCGAATTTATCATTATGAGGTGTTTTACATCCGGATTGTTTGCAAAGAAGTCTTTCAATGTTACATATATCTGCTGTGGATCTGCAGGATTAATGAAAACTGTATGAATCCGGCATTCCGGGAATTTCATCGAGATATAGTCAAGAAACCCCTGTCTTCGCTTGGCGTTGGGGTCCGCCTTGTGATTGGTGTCACGGATGAGTCGGACAAGCAGAAGCTCATCGGGATTAAAATGATTTGTCAGAAGAAAAGCGCCAAGGCGACCGCTTTTATAAGGATCCATACCGTAATATACAGTATAATTCAATCCGTCGAACTTGTCGTCTACGAATGCGAAGGGTATTCCCGCTTCGTCAAGCATACCGGCAAAACGTATTGTCTCTTCCTTGAACGTAGTGTTCATTATCACTCCGTGAGGACGAGAGGCAAGAATATCATCCGTGCATCTGATGTAAGACTCCGGATTTGTCTGGTCATAGAAATGGAAGTCTACCTCTATGTTGTAATTATACAGGGAGTTGGCTCCTGCAATAAAACCCTCGTGTATTTTCTCCCAGTATTCGCCATGTTCAAACCCCGGGATAAGACATGCGAATGTATATGTTTTCTTTGACGCAAGAATCGATGCGTTCAGATTGGGACTGTAACCAAGAATCTCGATTGCGCGTTTTACTTTGTCTACTGTATCCTGCGACACGCGCCCGCGATTGTGTATGACGCGGTCAACCGTGCCTCGCGAAACGTTGCACATTCTTGCCACATCGAATATTGTTGC
Source organism: uncultured Porphyromonadaceae bacterium (assembly GCA_947175455.1). Taxonomy (GTDB): domain Bacteria; phylum Bacteroidota; class Bacteroidia; order Bacteroidales; family Muribaculaceae; genus Lepagella. Next base: position 3,843 of record CAMWMW010000231.1, read on the forward strand.
CTGAGCAGGAGTGTTATTTATATTATTTGTTTTAGCCTTATGGCATTAAGCGGTAATTTTGAATTTTGAGCAGACAGACTTTTTT
>CAMWMW010000232.1 GCA_947175455.1 uncultured Porphyromonadaceae bacterium
ATGTCATCACAAATATTCCAATAATAACAGAGGAAATTGCAAAAAACAATTTATAAAGTTTTAAAAATTGCTTATCTTAAATTAATATTTTATGAAAACAAGAAATCTTTACTACGCTATGGCGCTCGTTGCCGGCACTGCCGCTTACTGCGCGCCTGCAAACGCACAGGATGTTTTCGTAGATGAAGCTACCACTGTAACTGAATTTACTTGCGACAACACCACACGTTACTTTTCCAACTGGCGTAACAACTGGTTCATCGAGGTCGAAGCGGGTATCAACCAGCCTTTTGTCGAGCGAGGCAACGCCAAGACTCCGGGTGACAATGTAAGCCGTCACAAGATGACTCTTACCTATGGAGTCGGATTCGGCCGCTGGGTATCTCCCTACATCGGTTTCCGTATCAAGGCTCTCGGTGGCGCCCTTCACTGGGACAACCCGATGCAGCCTGATCTCGCCAACGGCTGGAGTCGTGCGAAACATGTCAATCTTCAGGCTGAGTTCATGTGGGATATGTTCAACTCTCTCGGAGGTGTGAATGACAACCGCGTATTCTCGATCATTCCTTTCGTAGGTCTCGGCGGTGACGCGACATGGGACTTCCGTAACGCACAGGGTGGCGAGCCTGCCGGAACAAATGTATTCAACACTCACAACAAAGCCAAGAGCGTGGCATGGTCACTTCCGGTTTCAGCCGGTCTGCAGTTCCGTTTCCGTCTTTGTGAATATGTCGACTTCTTTGCAGAGGCTCGCGCATCTTTCTATGCCGACACCTGGAACAACAGCGTACATGGCAACTCGATAGACGCCAACGTGGCTGTGCTCGGCGGTTTCAACTTCAACATCGGCGGTCGTAACTTCGGCACATTCAATCAGTGCGCATATGTTTCCCAGATCGCTGCTCTCAACGGTCAGGTCAATGACCTCCGCGCCCAGATTCTCGCCTGCGGTGAAGAGGTGGCAGCGCTTCAGGCTCAGCTTCCCTGCCGGGAACCTGTTCAGAAAGACTGCGTGAACGCGCCTCTCATGTCTCCCGTACGCTTCACCATCAATTCCGACAAGATCATGCCTACCGAGGAGGTCAATGTCTACAATATGGCAGAATGGCTCAAGGCTAATCCTGAAGAGAAAGTCGTTATCTGCGGTTATGCCGACAAGGATACCGGTACGTCTGAATACAACATGGCTCTTTCCGAGAAACGTGCCAACGCAGTCGCTGACGCCCTCGTGAACACTTACGGAATCAGCCGCGACCGTCTCACAATCAAGTTCGACGGCTCTGATGTTCAGCCTTACAGCACAAACGACTGGAACCGTATCGTAATCTTCACCCAGAAGTAAAATATAGTACGGTAAAGATAAATAATATAAATTCAATTCTTCGTAACGACAAAGGGATTCCGCAAGAACGGAATCCCTTTTTTGCTTAGAGCTTGTTTAAAAATAGAAGTTAATTTGGGGTTGTAGGCTTGGCGCAGGTTTCTTCTTGAGGTGAAGGAGCATAGTGTGGTCGGAGAATCCGGAATTTTCAATTGGCGACCGAGGCTGGCGGAATGTCGTCTCCTTTCGGAGAGGCGACATTGTAAAGGTGTTGAAATATATGGTTGCAAAACATAAAAAATTAGTTGTGATTTATTTTGTGGTGTTGAATAAAGTTTGTAAGTTTGCAACACCTAACCATCTCGGTGAAATTAATTCTGATATGGGCAGGATAAATGGCAGTTGAAACATATTGAAACAAATTAAATCTAACCATAAGTCTAAAAAGTTTATCATGAACATTAATGAAATCATGGCCAACCTTGAGGCCAAGCACCCCGGTGAGAAAGAGTATCTTCAGGCAGTGAAGGAGGTTCTCCTTTCAGTAGAAGAAGTTTACAACCAGCATCCGGAGTTCGAGAAGGCGAAGATTATCGAAAGAATGGTTGAACCCGACCGTATCTTCACTTTCCGTGTGTCCTGGGTTGACGACAAGGGTGAGGTTCAGAACAATATCGGCTATCGCGTTCAGTTCAACAACGCCATCGGTCCCTACAAGGGAGGTATCCGTTTCCACGCTTCCGTGAACCTTTCAATCCTTAAGTTCCTCGGTTTCGAGCAGACTTTCAAGAATGCGCTCACCACACTCCCGATGGGTGGCGGCAAGGGCGGTTCCGACTTCAGCCCCCGCGGCAAGAGCGATGCGGAGATCATGCGTTTCTGCCAGGCGTTTATCCTTGAGCTCTGGCGCAACCTCGGTCCTGACCGTGACGTTCCGGCAGGCGACATAGGTGTGGGCGGTCGCGAAGTAGGCTATATGTATGGCATGTATAAGAAACTCGCACGCGAGAATACCGGTACATTCACCGGCAAGGGACTTTCATTCGGCGGCAGCCGCATCCGTCCTGAGGCAACAGGTTTCGGCGCTCTCTATTATACAGTTCAGATGCTTGCCGACCTCGGCACAGACATCAAGGGGAAGACTATCGCCATCTCCGGTTTCGGTAACGTGGCGTGGGGCGCCGCTACAAAGGCAACTCAGCTCGGCGGCAAGGTCGTGACTATCTCCGGTCCTGACGGATATATCTATGACCCCGCAGGTCTTGACGCAGAGAAAATCGAGTATATGCTTGAACTCCGCGCTTCCGGCAATGACATCGTGGCGCCTTATGCCGACAAATTCCCCGGTTCAACATTCTTCGCAGGTAAGAAACCCTGGGAGCAGAAAGTAGACATCGCTCTTCCCTGCGCTACCCAGAACGAGCTTAACGGCGAGGATGCGAAGAAACTTGTGGCAAACAACGTTCTTCTCGTGGCTGAGGTTTCGAACATGGGCTGCACCCCCGAGGCTATCGACACATTCATCGAGAACAAGATTCCTTACGGTCCCGGCAAGGCTGTCAACGCCGGCGGTGTAGCTGTTTCAGGTCTTGAGATGACTCAGGATGCCGAACACATCCAGTGGACCGAGGAGCAGGTTGACGAGAAACTTCACCAGATCATGCACGACATCCACGAGGCTTGCGTGGAGCATGGCAAGCAGCCCGACGGTTACATCAACTATATGAAGGGTGCCAACATCGCCGGCTTCCTCAAGGTTGCGGACGCAATGATGGCTCAGGGAATCATCTGATAGTCTTGCAGACAACAAAACAGTATATGCGGATCCGGGAAGAAGCGACTCCCCGGATCCGTTTTGATTCTTTGCGGGAAGCGTTCTAAGAAACTGTTTAAATTTAGAGCTTGTTTAGCGTGGACGGCAGTCGGGGCAGGTGCCGGTGATGATGTAGGTTGCAGTTGCGGGGATAAAACCCGAAGGGAGTGTGATTGCGGGAATGGGCGAGGGGAGACAGTAGGTCTTGCCGCAGCTTGTGCAACGGAAATGAACGTGCAGGTCTTCGTGAGAATGAAGACCTGTTTCGTTTCCTGTGTGGGCGTGTGTGGCACGGCAGACTTCATATTTGGCGGAACCGCTGCCGTCGTCGATTATGTGTATCAGCCCTTTCTCTACGAAGAGCGACAGGGCACGGGTGATCGAGGAGCGGTCTACCGTATCGAGACTTGTCTCTATGTCGAGTGCGGAAATCGGGTGCGTGGCATTGTCGAGAACAGACAATATCAGGTTGCGTACAGCCGTAGGGCGCACGCCGTGTGATTGCATTCTGTTATCAAGAGACATGTCCATATGTATTGTAAACGTAAATCAGTCGGATTTATTTGCGAAGGCGGAGGAGGGTCCAGAAGATGGTGAGCAGTGTTACCCCGGTATCTGCGAAAACCGCCGCCCAAAGGGAGGCTATGCCGAAAGCTCCGAGAAGCATGACAAGAGCTTTCACGCCTATTGCGAAAGTGACGTTTTCCAGAATTACACGCCTGACTTTGCGAGCGAGTGAGATTGCTTCAGGAAGTTTCTCCAGATTGTCGCCGGCAATGACG
>CAMWMW010000233.1 GCA_947175455.1 uncultured Porphyromonadaceae bacterium
CAGGTAGGTGGTGTAGAGCTTTTTCAGAGCTCTGAATTCCATGATTTTGCTTACAATGGGATGCTTGGTCACCAGCTTTTCCAATACATCCTCGCTTGTGGAATATTGTCCTGTCTTGGTTTTTTTCGCTTTTGAATCGAGTGCGAGTTTGTCGAAAAGAATCTCTCCTACCTTCGACGGGGAGCCTACATTGAATTTTTCACCGGCAATGTCGCAGATTTCACCCTCAAGAGTATTTATGCGTATTTCCATACTGCGTGCCGCCTCGTTCAGCGCCTCTACGTCTATTCTCACGCCGGTAAGTTCCATGTCTGCCAGAACCCTGACCAAAGGAAGCTCAATGTCGAACAGAAGTGATTCCATATCTTCTTTCCTTACTTCATCGAGCAGGGGGTGATACAGACGCAACGCGATGTCGGCGTTTTCACATGCCCAGGGGGTGATAAGGTCGTTTTCCACATCACGGGAGTTCCATATCTTTGTTCCGCGGCGTGAAGAGGATACACCCGGATTGGGAAGCATCTCGTAATTTAGATATGTGACAGACAGGTTTTCCGGATTATGGCGCATTTCGGGCTGCAACAGATAATGTGCCAGCGACACATCGAAATAGTTGGTCAAAGGATTTTCACCATCTTTTCTTGAACGGGCTGCAACCACATAGTCTCTTTTTGAATTACAGCTGACTTTTGTTATGTCAGGGCGTGCCATGAGGTCGAGAATCCACATGCGTCCCTCTTTGAATGAAGCGGGCATATAGGCTGCCGCGCCATCTCCGAATGCGACGGATGTGCCTATCCATTCTGCGGAAACTTCGTTTTCTCCGTCTGCAATAATGAAAATGCCGCAATTTTCGGCGGCAGTGCCTTTTTGTTCAAATTCCTTGAGTTTCTCTACGGTGTCTATGTATATGTAATGTGGAGAATGATCGAGTGTCTTCAGGTTTGCTGGTTCCGGCGCGGGTGATGACAGGGTGTCAAGTTCATCGTCATCGAAAAGTGACAATGTCCCTTCATTTTTTTTCACTGATTGGGAATTGACAAAGGGTTTTTCTTCCGCATTCATTCTTCTTCCCACACGGTCTATGAGAGTCTTGAATTCCAGTTCCTTGAATATGGCAAAAAGTTTGTCTTTGTCGGCAGGACGGCGTCTGAGATCTTCTATGGATTCCTCTACAGGAACATCGGTGCAGATTGTTGCGAGATATTTTGAAAAAAGTATCTGTTCCTTGTTTTCTTCCACTTTCTTCTTCAACGCACCCTTTAATTCTTCGGTGTGAAGAACGAGATTGTCGACACTGTCAAAATCGTTTATAAGCTTGATTGCAGTCTTTTCGCCTACACCGGGACATCCGGGAATATTGTCGATTTTGTCACCCATCAGGGCAAGCAGGTCGATTACCTGTGATGTGCGTTTTATTCCGTAACGCTCACATACCTCCTTCTCGCCCCGGATTTCAATATCCTGACCTCTGTAGGCTGGTTTGTATTGAAGAACGGCAGGAGATACAAGCTGACCGAAATCCTTGTCGGGAGTCATCATGTATGTGGTGTATCCCTCTTTTTCCGCACGCCGCGCAAGAGTTCCTATCACATCGTCTGCCTCATACCCTTCCACTTCCACCACAGGAATGTTGTATGCTTTTACTATCTCCTTGATAATAGGCACGGAAAGCTTGATGTCTTCCGGTGTGGAAGGTCTCTCACCTTTGTATTGTTCGAACGCCTCGTTACGGAATGTGGGACCGGCGGGGTCGAAGCATACCGCGATATGCGAAGGTTTTTCCTTTCGGAGCACCTCCTCAAGTGTATTCACAAATCCGAAAATAGCGGATGTGTTGAAACCGGACTGGGTGATTCGTGGCATTTTTATAAGAGCATAATATGCACGGAAAATCAGTGCATATGCATCAAGAAGGAAAAGGCGGTCCATATTTTAAACACACTATTAATTAATCAACTAATCATTGTCTCCACAAAGATAATAAAAAAAGAGCAGACGTTGTTCATTTTCAGTGACAACGTCTGCCCGTAAGTCAGACTTTAATAGTCTGGGAGGTGTATTTATCAGAGGTAAGAAAGGTTGTATTTTGCGAACTCAAGATCGCTCTTGGCGCGGCTGAGAAGCGATTTGTCGAGTTTCACTGCCTGACGCAGGTTGCTCATCACCATATTTTCGTTGTTTGTGCGCGCACCGAGGATTGCAGTCAGATAATAAGTGGTTGCATCGGGATTCTTGATAGATGCGAGAGTGGACTTCGCAGCCGAGTAATCCTGAGAAAGAATCTGAGCCAATGCGGCGTTGTTGGTCTTTGAGTCACCGAATGTGCGCACTGCCTTTGCAAGGTCTCCCTGTGTGAGGTAATATACACCGAGTGCATCTGCAGCTTCCGGAACACCGGCTGCGGCACCGATCTGCTCCTGTGCCTTGCTGTAGTTGTGGTTGAGCATGGATATGAGACCGAGGTTCATCTCAGGCTCTTTCGCTGCTGGATTCAGACGGCGGGCATGTTCGAAGTTTGATTTTGCTCCTTCATAGTCGCCGGCAACATACTGAGTGAGACCGAGGTCATTGAAAGTGCGGTAATCTTTCGGATAAATTTCGGCAGCCTTGTTGTAGACCTCCATCTTTTTGGTGTTGTCATCGGTAAGAGTGGCGATGTAGAGGATTTCGTCTACAGTGAGGGCTTTGGGATTTGTATTGAAGAGTTCGATAAGTTCCTGGTCGCTCTTGCCGATCACGTTGATGGATGCCATTACGCGTGAATAACGGAGCTGTGGAAGAATCTGGTCGGCAAGTTCATTGAATACAGAAGAAAGATTGCGGATTTCCTGCTCGCGCTGTTCGGGATCGGGATACATCTTGAGGACGCTGAGGATAAGTTCCTTGTCCTGGATGTTACTTTTCTCCACAAGTTTCTGGAAACCCTCCCAGTCTTCAGGAGTGAAAGAAGAAGTCAGCTCGCCGAATTCCGTGATTTTGTCTTTTTTGAGCTGGTTCTCCATGTATTTTGTAGTGTTGACTTCACGTTTCTCTGCAAGCTGTGTGTTGAAGTTGAGCGCACCGTCGGGAGAAGCGTATGAGTTTACGGTAATGCCGGCAATCTCCTGGTTTGCGGCGGCATTTGCCTCCTGAAGGCGTTTGTTGAGGTCTATATAATCCGCTTTGTCTGTCTGGTTGGCGCGTATGTTTGCCTGATTGATAAGGAAGTGGATATCAGCAGAATATTTTTCGTTGATGATACGTTGGAAATTATCCTTTGCGAGAGCCGGAGTCACAGTCTTGGCAGAAGCAAGGGTAGAGGTCGCCACAACGCCGTAACCCACCTTGACACGGGGAAGAGCATACAGTTTGCCGTTCTGGTCAACGGCAAAATCAAGGTAAAGGTCGCTTTTTGCCATGGCTGCCTGATAAGCCACATTGAAAGGTATGGAGACGGAGCCTCCCTCCTTGTAGTTCACCACCTGTCCGTTGGCACGCACATTCTCGCCCTGGAATACCACAGGCTGGGCGGCTGATTCACCGTCGGTCCATGTAATGACCGGGGTTGCTGTTACTTTGGCGTTTTTCACCATGAATTTAGCGGGAATCTTACCTGTGATTGTTCCCGGCACATTTTCACCCACGGTTTCCAACGGAGTGGGAACTGTAGTAAAGAAATCGCTTTTAAACTGACCCAGCTTTTTAGAGCAACCGGTCATACCGATCACTGCTACACCAAGAGTCAGATAAAATAATTTTTTGTTCATGACGTCTTTTGATATTTTATGAAGTGTGTGATAAATATTATAGTTGTAACGGTTATGGGGGACGGAGTGCGGTGCCGGGTGTTGCTTTCAGACGTAAATATCGCATAAGG
>CAMWMW010000234.1 GCA_947175455.1 uncultured Porphyromonadaceae bacterium
AACATTATCGAAAATATCAGGTAATCATCTCAGGGCGTGCTTTGGTTGCATACAAACTACGGTATCACCCGCGTCATACCCTCCAAAGGTGTGACCGATATTTTCCCTCAGTTCCGCGGTCAGGAAAAACTCGAGATAGGGAGCGACGACATGGTGTTTCTGTTGGCTGAGAATGGCGATCTGTCTTATTTCTCCGACAAGAGGTCGAAAGATTTTGAACATCTGGTTAAGCTGAATATCCCTTTTTCCGACGTTAAGTTTTACAAAGTTTCGCAGAAGTCATTGCGAATGTTCACCGCTAAGGGGATTATAGATTATCCCATTAAGATAAAACAAGACAAGATATCGCTCGGCAAACCTTCTACTGTGTCAAAGACTGCGATAAAATATGCCTTTGACAATGGTGAGTCCGTGCTTGCAATCGACAGTCAGAACAACCTGCTGGAATATCGTCCGGGCGATGACATACCTTTGAACTACCTGAATCTCTCCGATGTATTGGACTCCCGTGGTGCTGTCTCTGCGATGATTTCCGATAAGAACGGCAACATTTTCCTCTCTTTCTATACCGATGGACTGGTTAGATTGACCAGACACCCCGACGGCAAGTATTCCCCCACGGACCTGAATCTGAATGTTGGTGTGCTCAGTATGGCCAAGTCTCCGCAGGATGTGATCTGCATAGGCACCGACTGTCATGGTGTCTATTCTTATTATGAAGGGCGGTATGACATTCATTCAATGTCGTTCAATGACTTCGACGATCTGATAAGTCATCCGGTCCGCGCGGTCTATATTGACGACAACAAGACGCTTTGGCTCGGAACAAAAGGAGACGGGATACTGAAAGTTCCCGATTTTGATCTGAATAATGTAAGAAATCACGGTAAGCCGACCCTCTTAAATATCTCCAACAGTGAGTTGCATCATAACTCTGTCTATAGCTTTGCAAAAAGTAAGCATCCTATATTCTGGATCGGCAATGAGGGCGGAATAAGTTATTATTCATACCGTGATAATAAAATCCACAAAGTTGATACGGAAAATATTCCCATCCGATGGGTTTCAAGCCTGAATGAAAAGGATTCAATCCTTTATATCTCTACAACGGGCGACGGCGTTTTCAAGGCGCGGATAGATGCTTCGCAGAATAATTACAGATTAACCGACATAAAGCACTACACCCTTAACAATGGCAACCTGTCATCAAATTTCTTCTTTACGCAGGCATTAGACGACCTCGACGAGCCCCTTTTCGGCAACCGCGGTTTGGGTGTCTACAAAATATCGGGCGATAGTCTTGTTCCAGCTTTAAAATTGAAGAATGACTATTCCGACGTCACAATCGACGATGTGTTTTCTATTGTGCGCGATGATAATCACGTGTGGTTGGGAACAGGTCATGGACTTCTGAACGTGACCAAAGACAGCGACCGTCTCTATTTCGGTCAGCAAAGCGGATTTCTCAACAGCACGATCCATGCAATCCTGAAGGATAACCTCAACAATCTTTGGCTCTCGACCAATCACGGTATCCTCCGGTTTGACCCTTTCACTGAAAAGACATACGTCTATTCCCAGAGCTACGGTTTGCCGATAAATGAATTTAGCGACGGCGCAGCGTTCAAGGCGGATAAATCCCTGCTTTTCGGAGGTGTGGATGGTCTCGTGATTCTGACCGACAATGAGAATTTCCGTGTCGGCAGCCGTCATGCTCCCGATATAAGCGTCTTTGATATCAACATATTCGGTAAAAGCGTGCCCGTGAATGAGTATCTCTCGGTCAACAAGGATGGAGACGCTACTCTGAAGCTGAAAAGTGATGAGACCAATTTCAAGGTCACCTTTATCGCCCCTGACTTCCTGGACAGTTCGCAGTATAAATACTATTATTCGCTTGACGATAATAAATGGATCGATAACGGAAACGACAACTCCGTGACATTGTCGCGACTGCACTACGGGGATTATAAATTGAAGTTCAAATATGTGAACAGTGCTACAGATGTCGAAAGCGAGCCATATCTTCTCACCATAAAGATCGCCGCGCCGTGGTATCTCTCTACATTAGCCAAGATTATTTACGCGCTCATGGCTCTCTCCGTCATCTTCTTTATCGCTCGCCTCTATGTGCTGAGACAACGCCGGAAGCAGGAGGAGATCGTAGAGAAATTGGAGCAAGCAAAGAAAGATGAGGTTTATGAGCAGAAACTGAAGTTCTTCACCAATGTCACCCATGAGTTCTGCACGCCGCTGACGCTTATCTTCGGATCGTGCGAGCGTCTGCTGTCGTCGGGAGACCCCGATTCCAACACTCAGAAATATGCCGCACTGATCAGATCGAACACGGAAAGGCTCAACTCGCTCATTCAGGATCTTATCAATTTCCGCAAATATGAGAACGGTGTGAAGCGTCGCCGCGTGATCTCTGTCAATATCAGCGAACTGTGCGATGAGTTGTTCGAGCAGTTCAAAGTCGTGGCTGAGCAAAACAGTGTCAATTTCTCATCATCGATAGAGCCTGATTTAGTATTCAACACCGATTATGAGGCGTTCGTGAGGATTGCCACCAATCTGCTTTCCAATGCCTTCAAGTATACGCCCAAAGGGGGCGACGTGCGTTTCTCTGCCGCAAAAGAGGGCGATAATCTCAAACTGAACGTCTATAACACCGGCAAAGGTATCTCGGAGGAGGAGAAGATGCGTATTTTTGACCATTACAGTATTTTTGATAATGTTGAGGAGAACGCCACAAAGGGTCTCTCAGCCCGCAATGGTCTCGGCATGGCGATCTGCGACCTGTTCGTAAAACTGCTCGATGGAAAAATCGACATTGAAAGTGAATTGGGTAAATACGCCGAGTTTATCGTTACGCTCCCTAACCTCGAATTGGGCTCATCGGTAGAAGAGATTGCGGATGAGTCGGTGGCTTCCTCTTCCCCGCAGATTGCAACTGAGGGTGTAAAGGTAACCGATTCGCTTGGCGATGAAGAGGATATCATTGCATCGGAAAATAAGAAACCGACAATCTTGGTTGTGGATGACAATGTAGATATTCTGACGCTGTTGTCCGATAGTTTTTCGGAATATAACGTTCTGACCGCACAGAATGCCGAGGAAGGGATGGAGGTGCTGAAAGGTGGCAATGTCGACCTGATAATCACCGATGTGATGATGCCCGGCACTGACGGCTTTAATTTTACGAAGCAGATCAAGGGCGACAAGCACACGATGCACATACCTTTGATTATTCTCTCGGCGAAGAATACGAGCGACGAAAAGGTGCAAGGAATCGCAAGCGGTGCCGACGCATACGTTGGCAAGCCCTTCTATATGTCTTATCTGCGTGCGTTGATCGTGCGTCTGCTTGAGAACAAATCAATCCTCAAGGAGTATTATAACACTTCGGCAAGCGCCTTCGAATATTCCGGCGGACAGCTGATAGAGAAAGAAGATAAGGCATTTATTGATAAGATTATAAATTACATAAACGAGAATCTTGATGACACCGAGATGTCGCCGGAGACTCTTGCCTCCCACATGCAGGTGAGCGTGAGAAATCTCTACCGTAAGTTTAAGGATCTCGACCTTCCCTCGCCTAACGACTTTATCAAATCTCACAGGATTACATTTGCCGCCAAGCTGCTGATCACGACCTCGCTGACCGTGCAGGAGATCATCTACCGCAGCGGATTCAACAACCGTTCGCACTTTTATCGCGAGTTTAACAAAGTGTATGGTGTGACTCCCAAGGACTATAGAACGCAAAACAAGAATTAATAAAATAGTCTTCTTCCCCTAAGAAACTGTTTAAATTTAATTCGAAATTTTTTATATAGTGAATCTTGTGGCT
>CAMWMW010000235.1 GCA_947175455.1 uncultured Porphyromonadaceae bacterium
TCCAGCTCGGACTCTCTTTTTTTCTGGATGGAGCGTTGGTCATCGCAATCTACAATCTGCACGTTCATTTCCTTTGCAACAAGAAAATTGGCAAATGCCATACAAAGGGTAGTTTTCCCCACCCCACCTTTTGAATTGGCAAATGATATGATGTATGGTCTGTTCATAATGGAATCACTCTCTATTGACTACAAAGGTAAATGTGAGAAACAAAATAGAGAGGGCTTACTACTGTCAATATAAACAGCAACAGCACTTTTGTAAGAGTTTTGCTGTCTTGAAAGGATAATTTATGCCAAAATGCGTAAAACACAACGTATAAAAACGGAAATGAGCACAATAATACATCACTGAATATTTCAGTCTACTCTTATGCGGCTTCCATTGTCAACTTCATCCATGCCAAGATTCTTGTCAATCTCCCACTCGCGGTTGTCGCCATGTCTCGGTTTTTCAACATGAACCTTGTTAGGCATAGATCTGCCATTATCCTGTCTTTCCTGCTTTATCGGATTTTGTTTCCGTTCATTGGAATTGATGTTGTCAAGATGACTTACGAGCCGTCTATGTGATTGATTGTCCCGATCAAGGACAACCGTTTTTTTATTAAGAAAATCCACTATCACATATTCACTGTCTTTTCGATATATGTATGCTCCGGCATTCTTTACATTCATCTTGATGTTGTAGGAATCTGAACCGCACACCACTTCTTCAATATATTCGAATCTGTCTTTGATAAATCCGTTTTTTCCTGCAGCACAGAGTGGTATTCTTTCCTTATCCACCTTGAATACACGAGCAAGAGCCTCAACTTCAACCGCAGTGGCAGGTTTAAATTCACATACAAATGAAATCTTGTCGTTCTGTTTAAGCACGGATTTAACAAATGGCTTCAAATCCCTTTCCACTTTCCGCGCATGAATCTTCCCTTTTCTCACAACAACACCATATTTACGCAGTTTTGAATTAAGTTCCCTTGTTGTCATATCGGGATTGGCTGTCACAACGCGGTCTATAAAACCATCCACGGTCTCCAGATGCTGTTCAGGAGTCTTGAACTGTAGGAGATCCGTAAGTTTCATTATAGAAGATCCTTTGAAAACCTTTTTGTTTTTATGGTCTATGAGTATGTAACCGTAAGGAGATTCCTCTTTGCCGAAAAACTGAATATCTATCCCAAGTTTTTTATGGAGCGTGGAACTTAGTTCCTCTTTATCCGAAGAAATATCACGGTACTTGAAAAGCAACGCCCTCAGTCTGCTCCTTTCTTTCGGATCAGAATTTGTCCGAACGCATCGGGTTTCAATGCTGTCAATACTTAGAATCTTCCATTGGGAACTTCCTTTCTTGAAAGAATATTCTCTTTTATCATTGTTTCGGAAGGCTTTATATCCCATGGAACACATGATGGCAGAAAATTCAGTAGCAGAAGAAAAAGTGTATTCAAAAGCCTTCTTCAGATCTTTCTCTATCTGACGCGCGACATCCCGTTTTTCAAGTTTTTCAATTACCTGCTGCGAACGGATCCTCTCATGATTATGATCTATCTTGTGCCCATCAGGTGCAATCCTCGAAGTTATGATATGCACATGATTGTTGTCTGTATCATAATGGGCATATGCCATGAATGGCTGACCGTCCTCTCCATATCCCATCTCTTTCAGATATTCTTTTCCGAACTCCAGCAGCTCTTCATGTGTCATCTCTTTGCCCTGACACGACACTGCGATATGAAACTGAGCTTTTTTCACATTCGGATTCCGTGAGGAATAATCTTTAAAATAATTAACTATGTCAACAGTTGTCGCATCTGTATTCTCAACCCATCCCATATTATGCATTTCCATAACAGTTGCGTCTCCGGATGACACCTTCCTTTGATTATACTCCACACCGTGAAAGCTGGAGCTGCCGGAGAGAATAGTTACTATCATACTTAATAAATTAAATTATTTGATTACTATAAACTAATATGTTTAAATATTTATGTTATTATGCTATTATATTATTATGCTATTATGTTATTATATTATTATATACTTATATTATTATATACTTATATTATTAATAATTATCAAAACCTGCATTCATATCTTGCGACGTAAAACAGGCAATCGGAAGGAGAATCGGCAAAAGGGCATCTGCAAAGGATTGTGTTGCCTTCACCTGTCATACATCTGTATAAATTCGAGCATCGCTCACCCTTGAAATAGTAAGCACATGCAGTAGTGGTTCTGTCATTGCGTTTAATGACAGAATAGACTGAATTACCATTGTCTGCCTTAGTATTTGAAATTGACATAACTTTAAGATAGATTTTACTGATAGCATAAATGATCGGGACATGCAATAATGTCACACCCTCAATAATTCTCTGCACTGCTGACTGCATAAATTCAAAGTCTGAACTATGCAATAATTAAGAGATGTCTTAATTCTTACTGATGAAAGACTCATCGGAATCAATGCTGTTTGATATAATTGAACAATACATCCAATTCCCTTTTGATGTTGAGACATGTTTCATATGCTTCAGATATATAAGGCTTCAATGTACTGTCGAAATATTGCTGTGACAGTAAACCGGCAATAGATAGTTCATTGCCCCGCTTCATTGCCTGATTAAGATTACCACCTATTGATGACAATTCATTCTGATACTTCTTAAGTATTATAGACAGTTCATTCATTGCCTCAAGTTTCCTCTTCGCATCAACATTGGAAAACTCTGCTACCGCAGACCGAATATACCCTGCAACAGATTTATATTCAGCCGAATACTTTTTGATATTTTCCAGCTCTTTTTGCGTGAGCCTCACAATAAGCATCTTATTTTTCGTTTCCATGATATTCTAACCTAAAATTGCGAGTTACGAGCTAATTTTTCTCCGCCAAGAGGGTCGGCAAGTACACTTTTGTATATACCAATCTGTGATTTGTATATACAAAAGTACAACTTGCTAAACAAATTCCTGAATTTGCAGAAGGTCATAGCCTTAGTCTTCGACATTAGGGAAATGAACGTGTGATGATGTCGCACCCTTAATAATGCCTTGCATCTGTCGATGTAGAGCATTTTCGGATATGACACATCGCAGCCATCAGAAATCTTGAACATACGGCAACCGAAACATTCACAGATGGCACGTACGCGTGAAATCAACAATCCGACAATTGCGGATAACTTGAAAAACATTGTTGCTGAACAATGTAAAATATTATAAATCATTTGCATATGTCAGATATTTTTATTATATTTGCATAAACCACTAAACTAATATTTAATATAAACCATTTAACATCTAAGCTATGATCGCATTGATAGTTATATTGCTTGTCATCCTGCCGATAGTATTGAAATTTCTAAGGGTCATCATCAGAGTATGCCAGACAATACTGTGGATACTTGCATCCTTGGCGGCTTTGGGGGTATTCTTCCGATACGGATGGAAATTCTTTGTGAAGATATGCCGTGGCTTCTGGAATGGACTCAAATGGGTCTCCAGGAAAATCAAAGAGAATGACAACAGAAATCCTTACTATGTCTCTCCCGTCTCGATCTTTTATGACGAAAAGTATCTATGGCAGAAGTGGGAGAAAGAAGAAAGCTCCCGCGACACTGTGAAGATGCTCTCATTTGAGAACTCTGCTGATGCTTGGTTCAGGAACGGCTCCCCATATTCTGGAAGCATCATCCCGTAGGACATATGCAGGTTTGAGACCGAGAAAGCACTTCGTTAAGATTATAGACATGCGTTTCTTTCCTTCAATTTTTGCCATCACCACATCGCCAATGTCAAAACGATGACCGGCATA
>CAMWMW010000236.1 GCA_947175455.1 uncultured Porphyromonadaceae bacterium
GGTCGAGCCTGTTGGGGTTTGTGTAGAATCCCGTGCGGGTATTCTTGAACACAACCTCCACTACATCGAAATCATTGCCCGAGGATATGCCGTCGAGCCAATTGGTGGCGAAGAGTTTCCCTCGCGGGCATCGGCTGCCGCAGCAACTTTTTTTATTCTCTGTCTCCACGGCTCAATGTCATTTTGCAAAACTGATGGCTCTGGTCTCGCGGATAACGGTGATTTTCACCTGTCCCGGATATGTCAGCTCATCCTGAATCTTCTTGGCGATTTCCGCAGAGAGCTTTTCGGTCTCTTCGTCTGTAATCTTGTCGGCGCCTACAATCACGCGCAGTTCGCGACCTGCCTGAATGGCATATGTCTTCACGACGCCGGGATAAGAGAGCGCGAGCTGCTCAAGGTCGTTGAGACGTTTGATGTATGCCTCCACGATTTCGCGGCGTGCACCGGGGCGTGCGCCTGATATTGCGTCGCACACCTGCACTATCGGAGCAAGCAGTGATGTCATCTCCACTTCCTCATGATGCGCGCCGATGGCATTGCATATCTCCGGCTTCTCCTTGAATTTCTCGGCAAGCTTCATGCCGAAGAGCGCGTGGGGGAGTTCCGGCTCGTCATCGGGCACCTTGCCTATGTCATGCAGCAGACCGGCACGGCGTGCTTTCTTGGGATTGAGACCAAGCTCGGAAGCCATGACGGCGCAGAGGTTGGCTGTCTCGCGAGAATGCTGGAGAAGGTTCTGTCCGTAAGAAGAGCGGTATTTCATCTTGCCCACCATGCGGATAAGCTCCGGGTGAAGACCGTGTATGCCGAGGTCTATCGCCGTGCGTTTTCCGGTCTCGATAATCTCCTCTTCGACCTGTTTCCTGACTTTTGCCACGACTTCCTCGATGCGTGCCGGGTGTATGCGTCCGTCGACCACGAGCTGGTGAAGCGCGAGACGGGCAATCTCCCTGCGCACAGGGTCGAAGCCTGAAAGCACGATTGCCTCGGGGGTGTCATCGACAATGATCTCGATGCCGGTAGCCGCTTCAAGGGCACGGATGTTTCGGCCTTCGCGACCGATGATGCGTCCTTTTATCTCATCGTTGTCAATGTGGAACACAGTAACCGAGTTTTCAACGGCAGCCTCTGTCGCCACACGCTGTATTGACTGTATCACGATTCTTTTAGCCTCTTTTGTGGCGGTCATGCGAGCATCGTCCATGATGTCGTTGATGTAGCCTGCCGCGGCGGTCTTCGCCTCATCTTTCAGCGACTCCACGAGTTTCTCTTTCGCCTCATCGGCTGAAAGTCCGGATATGCGCTCAAGCTCGTCTGTAATCTGGCGGTGAAGGTGTTCAACCTCGGTCTGGCGCGACTCGATCACAGCCTCGCGGTTGTCGAGGTTGCTCTTGAGAGTATCGAGTTCTTTCTTGCGGCGGTTGTTTTCGTTCTGCTGCTGGTTGAGCTGCATCTCGCGCTGCTTGTTGCGTGCTTCCGCCGCCTGCGCCTTCTGCATCCGCTGTCCCGCGTTGCGTTCCGCCTCGCCGAGGATTTTCATCTCCTCTTCCTTAGCCTGAAGGATTCTTTTCTCCTTTATCACCTCTGCCTCGCGGTTTGCGTCTTCAAGAATAGAGTTGGCGCGGGAGGAGGCGTTCTTTTTGCTGATCACGGATGCCGCCACATAACCTGTTATGGCAGCTGCCGCCGCAATTATGATCCATATTGCTGTTTCCATGCGTATGTAGTTGTATTATGTAGTTGTTTATAAATCGGTTGTCATTAGGAAACTGTTTTTTTGACAGAATTCCGGTCAAAGACATCCTTCCGGCACATCTGCCGGCAATACGCAATGGTATGAATCGGGAAAACAGAGTAAAACGTATCAATCCAATAAGTCTTCCATCTTGCCGAGACACTCCTCGGCTTTCAGGAAAGCTTCCTGATATCTGATGGTCAGTTCCTTGTAATGGGAGGCATACTGATAGACCATCATTGCGAGAAGACCCTTGTCGGAGCGTTTCGGGAAAGAACGGCGCCATGCGGCATAAAGTGTGTTGATTTCCTCTTCCACGCTTCGGGTCAGTTCCTGGTTCTGGAACGGGACGGTAAGCCTTATCGGCTCGCCGCCTATTTTGATTTCCATATTTATCTTATCCTGATCCTTCATCATTCCTTGAGCATTGCGATGCATCGGTCGATGTTTCTGATCAATCCGGCAATGATCCGCCGAGTCTCAACGAGTGTGTCGGGGTTGTCTGCCAACTTGTGCGAAACGCTCAGATACTCCGCGTCAAGCAAGGCTTTGTCTCTGATTTCGAGAGCTTCCGCCTCTTTGCGGCGCAAATCGGCGTTTTCCTCTTCCAGCTCCCTGTTTCTTTTCCGCAGGGATTCCATTTCGGCGCGGAGCTCTTCCTGTCGAGCCTCCAGCCTCTCAAGGACGTTTAGAAGGGATTGTGCCATCAATGCCAAATTTCCACAAAGGTATTAAAAAAAACTCACATATGCAAGGGAATTTTGCCAACTGTCGGCAGTCTCAAGTCTTTTTCTTCACGTTATCGGCAGCTGAAAAGGCGTGACGCTGTTTTAAGCCATACGGACATGTGTGAGCGGCCGCGGTGACTCCATGCGTAATAGGGTATGAGTGTGAGCGTTTTGTCGGAGATGGAGATGCGTCCGTCAGCGTCTGTCTCCATAGCCTGCACGGGCATTGTCAGCTCCACGATGCCGTTGAATCTGTCAGGACGGAGTGTGGCGGAGATTTCCGGCAGAGCCGGCACAATCACCGAATGTATGTCGAAATCGTTTTCAAAAGCTTCCGCGCCTGCCGAGCTTCCGTCGCCGGCGGCGGTGAAGAAACCGTTACCCTCATTGGGGTTGCCCGCCGCGGGGTAGGGACTGCCGGAATGGTTTGTCACCGCTCCTTCGGCGCAATACACCAGCGGACCGCGTTCTATTGCCACAAGTCTGCTGTCTGCCTCTACCTCGTCTTTTGCCTTGACTATGCGCGGTTCCATGTCGAGGTGCAGTTCCACTCTGTCGCCTTTCTTCCATTTGCGGCTGATCGTGTAATAGCCGTCGGCGGTGAGTTCACCTTCGGCTTTTCTGCCGTTAAGCAACACACTGAATCCGGGTGTCTTGCCGTCTATATATGAATAGAGGTCGCCGGGAACAGGGTTGTTGCGCACCCATCCGGGGATTCGCAGTTTGAGGGTGAACGCTCCCTTGCCGTTTTTGCCTATCGAGAGGGATATGTCTCCGTCAACAGGATAAGATGCCGTCTGAGTCAGAGTCACTTCCTTGCCCCCGACATTCACATCGGCAGTGTTCGACATGAACAGGTTCACATAAAGATTATCGCCTTCCGAGGCGTAGACATATCCGGGAATCGAGGGGATGAATCTGGAGATGTTGGAAGGACAGCATGCGCATCCGAACCAGGGCTTGCGCTCGTGGTCGCCATATGAGGCGAGCGGGTTGGGGTAGAAGAAACTGCCGCCGTCGAGCGCCACACCCGAGATGAGACCGTTGTAAAGAGTGCGTTCAAGCACATCGTAATATTTCGACTCACCGTGCAGGAGAAACAGCCGGTGGTTTACGTACACATTGCCTATTGCCGCGCAGGTCTCGCAATAAGCGGTGTGGTTGGGCAGCTCGTAGTTGGCGCCGAAAGCCTCGCCGTGGCGAGTGGCGCCTATGCCTCCCGTTATATAAAATTTCTTACGAGTGATGTTTTCCCAGATACGGTCGATTGCCTTGATATATGCGGAATCGCCTGTGAGGGCGGCGACATCAGCCATGCCGGCATACATGTATGCGGCGCGGACTGCGTGACCC
>CAMWMW010000237.1 GCA_947175455.1 uncultured Porphyromonadaceae bacterium
TTCCATACGGAAGAAGACGGCAAAAGCGCGGAGGAAGGGGTACGCAAGACCCTTGCCGCAAACCACAATTTCGATGTCAAGGACGAGAATGCCGTATACATCTCCAACTATTTCACAAATACGCTCAGGTCAAAGAACGGTCTTGCCATTCTCGACACTTGCGTATGAGTTCTCGGGATTCTTACGCTTCTGACCGGCATTGTGGGAATCAGCAACATCATGTTTGTGACTGTGCGCGAAAGAACCCATGAAATCGGAATACGCCGTGCGATAGGGGCGCGTCCCCGACAGATTCTGAGTCAGGTAATAGTGGAATCCGTGGCGATAACGGTATTGTTCGGATATATCGGAATCGTGCTCGGAACGGCTGTCTCTCAGATTATAGCGAAACTTATCGGAGAAGACGGTCCGCTGCTCAACCCTACGGTAAGTCTCACGATTGCTCTGGAGGTTACTCTGGTTCTCGTGGTGGCAGGTGCGTTGGCAGGACTTTTCCCGGCAATGAAAGCATTGAAAATAAAACCGGTGGAGGCATTGCGCGACGAGTAGTTGCTTAACAACTTCAAAGATTACAATAGTGAAACTGACAATATTTGATAAAGAAAACTGGAAAGAGATAGGCGCGACTCTCGCCCGCAACAAGACGCGGACTTTCCTCACTGGGTTCGGCATATTCTGGGGCGTTGCCATGCTGGCAATGCTGATGGGTGGCGCGACAGGGGGAGAAGACATGTTAAAGCGCAATTTCGCCGGTTTCGCGACTAACAGCGGCGGACTGGTGCCGGAACAGACCACTATGCCTTATCACGGTTACCAGAAAGGGCGACGCTGGCAGATAGACATAGCCGATGTCGCTATGCTCAGACAGTCTTTCCCTGAGCTTGAGACCATAATTCCGACGTTTCAGAAATGGGGTTCTTCGTTCAAATACGGGAAAAACTCATATTCAGGACAATTGGTAGGAGCTGGTCCGGACTACACGATAATGCAGAGTCCGAAGTTCTACACAGGCCGTTTCATCAACGAAGCTGACGAAGTGGCGGAACGCAGAGTGGCGGTCATCGGCAAGAAAGTGGCATCTCAGCTTTTTCCCGGTATTGACGACCCTGTCGGAAAAGTGATTGATGTCAACGGCGGCGCATATTCGGTGGTAGGAGTGATCGGTGACAATTCCGAAATCCATCTTAACGGGAGTCTGGACGAGAGCGTGGTGGTTCCTTCGTCAACTTTCCGCAGAGCAAACGGCTATGGCGACAAAGTGGACTTTGTCATGATGGTGGCAAAAGAGAAAACCGACCTCTCGGAGGTGATACCCCGGCTGCGCAGGGTGCTTTACCGCCGTCACGACATTCATCCCAACGATGAAGGGGCGCTGTGGGCAATCAATGTCGCCGAGCAGTTCAAGCAGATCGACCAGCTTTTTACCGGCATTGACCTTCTCGCACTGTTCATAGGTGTCTCGACACTTCTTGCCGGTGTCATCGGCATCGGAAACATCATGTGGGTCATAGTCAAAGAGCGGACTCAGGAAATCGGCATACGCCGGGCTATCGGAGCCAAACCGCGGGATATTATCGTGCAGGTGCTCAGTGAAGGCGCCGCGCTTACGGTAATATCAGGACTTGCGGGTCTCTGTCTGGCAGCCGCCATATTGGGAATAATGCATAAAATCAACAACCCGCCTGATGCGGTGTCTGTGGCGCATTTCCAGATGAGTTTCTCCCGGGCACTGATGATTCTCGCGACTTTCATCGCACTCGGCACTCTCGCCGGACTGATTCCATCTATCAAGGCAATGAAAATCAAGCCGATTGAAGCTATAAACTCAAAGTAAACGTGCAAAACACGTCAAACGGAATTTAAAATCTGAATTTAAAATTGAAAACCTGTACATATGAAAAAGTTTTTTAAGATCTTTCTCTGGATCATCATCGGCATCATATTCGCCGGAACATTTATCTATCTCTACTACAATTCAAAAGATAAGGAAGATGTATACTCCATCGAATACCCTTCCGAGGAGACCATTGAGAGAGTAAGCGTGCTTACAGGCAAAATAGAGCCTCGCGATGAAATCGACATAAAACCTCAGATTTCAGGTATCATCAGCGAGATTCTCGTGGAACCGGGAGACCATGTGAACAATGGCGACATCATCGCGAAAATCAAGGTGATACCGGAAGAGGCACAGCTCTCTTCAGCTGAAAACAGAGTAGCTGTAGCCGAGATTTCACTCAGCGAGGCACGCTCGAATTTCGAACGCACCCGTCAGCTTTACGATAAAAAATATGAAAGCCGGGAGAAATATGAAAGTGACCATGCCGCCTATGAACGTGCGAAACGCGAACTCGAACAGGCAAAAGACCAGCTTACAATCGTTCGCGACGGTGTTTCCGCAGCCAACGCCCAGGGTTCCAACACGCTTGTCCGCGCCACTGTCACAGGTGTCGTGCTGGAAGTACCGGTGAAAGTCGGCTCTTCAGTGATTCAGGCAAACACATTCAACGACGGCACTACAATAGCCAAGGTGGCGGATATGACCGATCTGATCTTCAACGGAAAAGTAGATGAGACTGAAGTTGATCTGCTGCGCGAAGGTATGGAAGTCAGAATAACCGTCGGTGCCATTCCGGATTCTGATTATCCTGCGGTGATCGAAAAAATAGCCCCGATGGCGACAGACGACAACGGCACCAACACCTTCGAAGTCAAGGCTGCGCTGAACCTCGACTCTGAAACCAAACTGCGTGCCGGATACAGCGCGAACGCGAATGTGATTCTCGAGAGCGCGCAGAACACACTGGCAGTGCCGGAGAGTGTGGTGGAATATGACGGTGACAAGGCTTATGTATATGTACTGAAAGACTCGGTACCGACCCAGAAATTCGAACGTAAAGAGTTCAAGACCGGATTGTCAAACGGGATTTCAGTGCAGGTCAAATCAGGTGACATAAACATGAAAACTCCTCTCCGGGGCAACGTTATAAAGTAATGAAAGATATGAAGGCAATATACAGGACATTCTTGACTCTGGCACTGACATCGCAGGCTTCTTATGCCTTTGCCGATGCCTGGTCGCTCGACAGTTGCGTCTCCCATGCGGTTACCCGCAACATCAGCGTGCTTCAGCAGGAACTGAGAATCAAGGAAGGCGAACAGGGAATCACCGAGGCAAAAGACAGGTTCCTCCCCTCTCTTGAGGCATCGGCATCACAGAATTTCAACTTCGGAAGAGGTCTGACCGCCCAGAATACATATGCCGACCGTAACACCTCACAGTTCGGATGGAACGCCGGAATGAGTCTGCCATTGTTCCAGGGACTCGCCGAATACCGGAATCTCAAGGTATCAAAACTGGCGCTTAAACAGTATATATATGAAACCGAAGCGACTAAAGACAATATCGCCCTCAACGTGATTTCCCAGTATCTTCAGGTGCTCTATTGCAAGGAAGTGGCTCAAAGCGCACGTTCGCAGGCGGAACTGTCGGCTTTCGAGGTTGAACGACAGAAAGCCTTGATCGAGGCGGGGAAAGTTGCCGAAGCCTCACTCTACGACATGGAGGCTGTGGCGGCACAAGACCGGCTTCAGGTGGTGACAGCCGACAACGACACAAAGACAGCGCTCGTGAATCTTGCCAATCTCCTTCAGCTGCCCACTGCCGAGGGTTTCGATATAATGCCTCTGCAACAGGGAGAACCTTCGATTCCGACTCCGGATTATGTCTATGCGGAAGCGATGAGATGCAACAACGGCATTCTCGGAGCAAGGCAGGCTGTGGATGTCGCGACTGAAAGAATATCT
>CAMWMW010000238.1 GCA_947175455.1 uncultured Porphyromonadaceae bacterium
CTACAATATGATCCGCAAGCATATAAAGGTTGAGCCAGCATTGTGGTACACTTATTGTGACCGTAACGGCATCATCGTTTGGCAGGATATGCCGAGCGGTGACAAAGATCCGGAATGGCAAGGACGTAATTATTTCGACGGCGAGGAACTTGAGCGCACTCCGGAGAGCGAGGCTAACTACCGCAAGGAATGGCGCGAGATCATGGACTGTCTCTACAACTATCCCTGCATCGCCATGTGGGTGCCGTTCAACGAAGCCTGGGGACAATTCAAGACCAAAGAGATTGCGGACTGGACTAAAAATCATGACCCGTCACGTCTTGTGAACCCGGCAAGCGGAGGCAATTTCTATCCTTGCGGTGACATATTGGACGTGCACTGCTATCCCTCACCTCCCGTGACACATGTCTATGACGCGAAACGAGCGAACGTGCTCGGCGAATACGGAGGCATAGGAATGGTGGTCAACGGTCATATCTGGGCACCGGACCGGGAGTTCAGCTATATCAACTGCAAGACCCCTGCGGAGTTGACTGACCGCTATATCGGCTACGCAAACTATCTTGACCATCTTGCCAAGGAATGGTTTGTAGGCGCTGTGTATACGCAAACAACGGATGTAGAGATTGAAGTTAACGGACTTATGACCTACGACCGCAAGGTGATAAAGATAGATGAAGACAGAATCCGGGAGGTTAACAAAAGGATAATAAAGAATCATAGCAAATGAAAATTTTGTCAGTAATTGTATCGGCAACCGTGATAGTTGTGTCATCGTTGACGATGCACGCGAAAATAGAATTGCCATCTGTCTTTTCCGACAATATGGTGGTTCAGCAGAATGCAAAGTTGACGGTGGCAGGAAAGGCAAATCCATTGTCGACGGTAACATTCCGTTCCGATTGGGAGGGCGGTGAATGCAAAGCAAAAGCCGACAAGGAGGGACGTTTTGTTATGAAAGTTCCGACTCCTCCTGCGGGAGGTCCCTATACCATCATCGTTGATGATGGCACCGGAGAGAAGAAAATACTGCAGAATGTCTTGTCGGGAGAGGTGTGGCTTTGCTCCGGACAGTCGAATATGGAATTTCCCGTGAAAGGAGACTGGGCACAAGTGATGGATGCAGATCGTGTCATTGCCACGATGCAACGTCCGGCACTCCGCCTGTTGCAGATCAGGAACACGACTTCCGTAACCCCCATCGATGACGCTTCTGTTGAATTTGGTTGGGTGGAATCATCTCCCGCTGCAGCTTCATTCTCAGCTATCGGCTATCTATGCGGAAGGATGCTTCAGGATTCATTGAATGTCCCTGTTGGCATAATTGATGCCACATGGGGTGGCACACCTGTGGAAGCATGGACTCCAAATGAGTATCTCAAGGATGTCCGGGGATTTGAATTTTTCCACGAACAGCTCGCAGCAGGAAAGGATGAGCAAGGTTTGATAGATGCCGCAATGGGAAAGGTATATGAAGGCTATCGCAATCCGGAAAAAATGTCTTATCCCTATGACAAGGCGGTAATGCAGAAAGGTAAAGCCTGGGGAAAGATGCCTGTGCCGTCTTTGTGGGAAAACAATGTGCTCCCCGGTTTCGACGGGATTGTTGTCATGCAGTTTGAGCTTGACCTGCCTGCGACAGCCGCCGGAAAACCGTTGCAACTGTGTCTTGGAGCTGTTGATGATTGGGACATGACTTATTTCAACGGCAAACTTGTGGGTAGTGGACGTATATTCGACCAACAACGAGACTGCCGTGTTGACGGAAATCTTGTAAAGGGGGGTAAAAATGTCATTACAGTCGAGGTTATTGACAATGCCGGCGGGGGTGGTATATGGAAATCCTCCTATGCTGTTGTTGACGGAACAAGGTATAGCCTTGACGGGGAATGGAGCTATGCAGTGCTTTCTGACTTCTCACAAATGGACATGGCTTATCAGCTGCCGGATACTCCACATTATCCGTCGGTGCTATATAATGCCATGATCGCGCCATTGACTGGGATGCCCATGGCAGGGGTGTTCTGGTATCAAGGGTGTGCCAATGTAGGGCGAGCCGCACAATATGAAGTATGTTTCAAGAATATGATAGAGGGTTGGAGAAAATCTTTTGACAATTCTTCCCTCCCTTTCTATTTCGTGCAGTTGGCGGGATTCCAGCAACCTGTAACGGTGCAGCCTGATTCAGAATGGGCTTTATTGCGCCATGCGCAGTCGAAGGCTCTTCAGTTGCCGAATACCGGAATGGCAACAGCCATAGATCTCGGTAACCCGGTGGATATTCATCCTGCAAATAAGCAGGAAGTGGCGCGACGGCTGTCGTTGCTTGCCCTTGACAAGACATATGGTCGAACTCAAGCATGTGAGGCTCCCCGCTGTGTTGATACTAAAATCGGCAAAGGGTATATAGACCTTACTTTTGACAATGACATCAATACGGAAGGAGGAGTGGCTATAGGCTTTATCATAAAAGATAAATCCGGAAAATGGGCATATGCCAATACGCAGATTGTTTCTAACAAGACAATTAGATTATCTTCACCGTTGATAAACAATCCGGTTGCCGTCAGATATAACTGGGCGGACTATCCCGGTGGAAATCTAACCGGAAGAACCTCTGGCTTGCCCGTGACACCTTTCGCAACAGATATTTGAAATCTATTTTAAAGCAATTTATTAGATTTTTAGCACTTATTTGTGTTAAAAATAACTTATATGGCGTGAAATGTGTTATAGATTGTTAATCAGACTACGTATATCCGCTAAAAAAAAGTCTTTTAAATAGAGAAGTTATTCTAATAACTTCATAAATAAATTCCACGGCTATAAAATATAATATCATATCATGAAACAAAAATCTTTATTGCTGGCAATAGCCACATCTGCAACTTTATTATGCTCGGCAGCCGGCATATTACCTTATCAAAATACGTCGCTTCCTCTTGAGGAGAGAGTCAATGATGCTCTATCGCGTATGACTACCGCAGAGAAGGTGGCGATAATCCACGCTCAGTCGAAATTCAGTTCGGCAGGTGTGCCGCGTCTTGGCATTCCGGAACTATGGTGCACCGATGGTCCTCATGGGGTTCGTCCTGAGGTTCTTTGGGATGAATGGAACCAAGCCGGTTGGACCAACGATTCTTGCACGGCTTTCCCGGCACTGACTTGCCTTGCGGCTACATGGAATCCTGAGATGTCGGCTCTTTATGGTAAATCTATAGGTGAGGAGGCGAGATACAGGGAGAAAGATGTTCTGCTTGGTCCCGGTGTTAATATCTATCGCACTCCGCTTAACGGCAGGAACTTCGAATATATGGGAGAAGATCCCTATTTGGCAGCCGTGATGGTGGTTCCGTATGTTCAGGAGCTTCAGAAAAACGGAGTGGCGGCATGCGTGAAACATTATGCACTCAACAATCAGGAATACTTCCGCCACACTGTTGATGTTGACCTCAGCGACCGTGCGCTTTATGAGATATATCTCCCTGCATTCAAAGCTGCAGTGCAGAAAGGGGGAGCATGGTCTATAATGTCGTCCTACAATTTATATAAAGGTCTCCATGCCGGTCAGAATCCGCGTCTGCTTAAAGAGATACTACGCGATGAGTGGGGATTTGACGGTGCGGTGATATCAGATTGGGGTGGCGTGCACAATACTGCTCAGGCAATTACAGGTGGTCTTGACCTTGAATTCGGTTCATGGACCAATGGACTTTCCGAGGGTAAGAAGAATGCCTACGATAGTTATTATCTTGCAGATCCTTACCTGACGCTCATAAGC
>CAMWMW010000239.1 GCA_947175455.1 uncultured Porphyromonadaceae bacterium
CTCCCCGTTACAGTTATGTTGCCTCGGATATAAGCAACCTTTCAGGGGTGGTGCGTATGTGCGCCTCGTTAAGCGGAATGTCTCCGGGGCTTGTGCTGTCGTCAGAAACACCTTCCGGAGAGCCGGTGACTTTGCCGCTTGCCGCAGTCAGGAGCGGAGAAGGAGATAATGGCGGAGAGGTGTCGGGCTCCATGTATACATTCGGTCCTGCAGCGGGTGACGGTATTTCAAACAGACTGACTCTCTATTTCTGGCTTGCCGATGGCAATAAATACAAGTATGAGTTTGACGTGTCACGCCAGATTTCGGATGCTCCCGATAAAATGGATGTCATGCTCAGAGTGGGAGGCATCGATTTGCCGGAGTCCGGACCTCCGGCGGGAGACGGAGCGTTTGATGTCACCGTGGATGGCTGGCAGACATATATCATCGATATCAATTCCTGAATAAAAAGAAATTATAATATTGCACTACTATGAAAACACTATCTGTTATTTTAGCATCGATTGCCGGGGCGGGAATCATGTGTTCTTGCTCAGACAACGAACCTGTTGTTGAACGGGGTCCTGAAAATGCCATCAGCTTTGGCGCGCTTGTGCCGAATGCCGTGCGGTCTGCAGCCACGACTACCGCAACGATAAACAGTTTTCAGGTTTACGCCTTTACGGCGGGAAAACCTTATATGGAGAATGTGACCGTGAGCAGAAATGGCGCGACATGGTCTTATTCACCCGTTATGTATTGGCCTGAGACTCCTGTCAATTTTTATGCATACAGTCCGGATATTTCTGATTCTCCCGATGTGGAGTCTTCCGGATTGAACTCTATCGTCAATTATGACAATCAGGGAAGCACTGACTTCCTGTATGCTGTGAACGTAGGACAAGTCGCCAAGTCAACACCGGTGATGATGAATTTCCGTCACGCCATGTCGAAAGTCAATGTCAGGCTGAGCAGTTCAAATGCCGCAATCAAGGTAAAGGTGAATCATGTCTCGCTGCTTAACGTCAACCATAAAGGTTCCTTCACGTTCCCGTCTACATCCACTGCCGCCGGTTCGCAGCAAGGGGTTGGGAGCTGGAGTAACCTTAATTCTCCGACAGATATACTTATATTTTATGCGATGTCGTCCGAAGATGCACTGACATTGACAAGTACGCCGGCTGACGTTACGGAAAACAATCTTAATATTGACTATATGTTGCCCCAGCCGCTGGCTACCGTGGATTTCGACGGAAGCGAATTCACAGGAAATGCCGTTCAGGTGGATTGCGAGATTTTCGATGCCTCATCAGGCGCCAAGATCTGGCCTCGTCAGGATACTCCCGATTATCTGCTTGTGCCGCAGAGTCCGAGCGGTAAACTCATATACCCGCTCACCACATCGGCACTTACCGAATGGAAAATAGGATGCTCGTATATCTATAATATCAAGATTGACAATCCTAACGTGCTTAAGCCGATTGATTTCAACGTTACCGTAGATGAATTCAAGATCGACAATTGACGGATAGCCCGCTATGCTCCCTCTTCGACTCGTAAAAACACCTCATAAAATCCTCTCAATGAACCTCACAATTAAATTTAAACAGTTTCTAAAATCATATAGACAACGGACGGCACCGGAGAAATGTATCCGTTGCCGTCCGTTGTCTTTTCACTGTTTTCATATGTGTTTTTTAAGTTCGGCGCACGCATCTTCAAGCAGATTCAGCACAATCTCGAATCCTGCGGCTCCCTCCCAATATGGGTCAGGAATAGAATCGGCTTCGGGATAGTGCACTGCGAAATCACTCATGCGTGCGATTCTTGATTCCGCCTCGGGAGATGGGGCGGCTTCGTGCAGGTCATCGATGTTGCGGTCGTCCATGCCTATGATCAGGTCGAACCAATCGAAGTCGGAGGTGCGTATCACACGGCTTCTGTGGTCGAGATGAAGTCCACGCCCGAATGCGGCGTGGCGCATTCGGCGGTCAGGCAGATCACCGGCGTGCCCGCCGTAGAATCCTGCCGAATCAAGCTTCGGACGGAAGCTGTCCGGCATCCCTTTGGTCAGTTCTCTCATTATCCCCTCGGCTGCAGGGCTGCGGCAGATATTGCCGAGACACACAAACAATATTCTTATTGGTCTTTTTTCCGCTTCAGCCTTCGAGCGTGCAATCTCGACTGCCCTGAGACCGGAGGAAGTAGGTTTTGTTATATGGTTCATAATATTATCTAAAACTATACGTGTTTGCATTGGATTGTTTTTCAGAGCGCAGTTGATTTGTCGTTGCTCTTCCGACATTGACATAACGTAAAGAACGGGCGTATAAGTATGAAATGTGGAAGGAATTGGGTGGAGTTTCTTAAAACATGTAAATTTTATGCATCACGATTGCAAAAACGGATTAATTGTAATATCTTTGCAAAAGAAATATAAAATGTTTCAAAAAGAAACATTTTGCTTTCGTCAATGGTGTGTCACACGAATAGACAGAGACACCGATAAAACTGACCTGACAAGTGAATATCGGTCATAAGGCTGAATCTCACTCGTATAAATAATTTCATCAACTGCTTGGAAACTGATAAAATTTAAACAGTTTCTTAAATAAATTATTTTTCAACACTTACTTATTGTAGATATGACAAATGGATTCAAAGGGGTTGTCTCCGTATTAATGGGTATGACAATTGTGATGCCGGCATTGGGGCAGACCCTTGTTTCTCCGGACGGAGACCTGACTGTGAAGTTTTCGCTGACCGGCGATGGCGCTCCGGTGTATGAACTGGATTTCAAGGGGAAGAGCGTGGTCAAGCCCAGTCGTCTTGGTTTTGAGATAAAGAAGACAAAACAGGTAAAAGACGGGCGTGCGCTAAAAGACGGTTTTGAGATTATGTCGGTGGATACCGCTTCTTGCGACGAGACGTGGCTGCCTGTATGGGGAGAAGAGAAGGAGATTCGCAACAATTATAAGGAAATGGTTGTGAACCTCAGACAAAAAGATACCAAACGTCAGATGTCGCTGCGTTTCCGCCTGTTTAATGACGGACTCGGATTCAGGTATGAATTTCCGATGCAGAAGAAACTCAGTTACTTCGTCATTACCGACGAGTTGACGGAATTTGCAATGCCGGCGGATCATGAGGCTTATTGGATTCCGGCGGATTACGACACCCAGGAGTTTGAATACACCCGCAGCAGAATGTCGGAGATTCCTTCGAAAATGGATGAGGTGAGAGGACCTACGTATGACTGGACGACAATCCCCGTTGACAACGGTGTCCAGACAGCTCTAATGCTCAAGAGCGATGACGGTCTTTACATCAACCTGCACGAGGCGGCTCTTGTGAATTATCCCTGCATGCATCTTGAGCTTGATACGAAGACCAACACTTTCAAGGCTCTCCTGACACCTGATGCGGCAGGTGACAAGGCATATATGCAGACGGATTGTGTGACCCCGTGGCGCACGGTGATTGTCAGCGATGATGCCCGCGACATACTCGCTTCCAGAATAACGCTTAATCTTAACGAGCCTTGCAAGATCGAGGATACAAGCTGGATAAAACCCATGAAATATGTGGGCGTATGGTGGGAAATGATAAACCGCAAAAGTAAGTGGAGTTACACAAACGACCTACCCAACATCCATCTCGACAAGGTCGATTACACTGAGACCAAGCCTCACGGAAAGCATGGCGCGACAACCGAAAATGTGAAGAAATACATTGATTTCGCGGCAGAGCATGGATTCGACGGAGTGCTTGTGGAGGGGTGGAACATCGGTTGGGA
>CAMWMW010000240.1 GCA_947175455.1 uncultured Porphyromonadaceae bacterium
TGGTACAGTTGGGTGGCATATCAGACAGCATACCTCAAAGCCCACTACCCTGCCGAATACATGGCAGGTGTCTTGAGCCGGAACCTGACAGCAGCCGACAAGCTTCGCAAATTTATGGACGAATGCAAACGGATGGGAATAACTGTCAAGGGACCTGACATCAACGAGTCAATAGAAAGATTCGGTGTCAACCAGAAAGGTGAAATCCGTTTTGGTCTTGCTGCAGTGAAAGGAGTCGGTCTTAACGCCGTAAACGCCATAATATCGGAGCGGGACAAAAACGGTGCTTTCAAAGATATTTATGATTTTGTGGAGAGAGTGAATCTTTCGGCTTGCAACCGTGGAGCTATAGAGAACCTTGCCATGGCGGGGGCATTCGACTGCTTCAATGTCCAACGCGAAATGTTCGTGCATCCCATGTTTGACTCTACATATACTGATTTGCTTGTCAAATATGGTCAGAACATACAGAATGACAAGAATTCTCTTCAGATGAGTCTGTTTGGCGAGCTCGAACCTATCGAGACAAATAAACCTCCATATCCAAATCCGGAGCCGTGGGATCGTCTTGCTATACTTGAAAAAGAGAAAGAGATGGTGATGATGTATCTGTCGGCTCACCCTCTTGACCCTTATTACATGGAACTGACTTACGGCTGCAACACACCATGTGAACAATTCAAGGATAAGCAAAACACTCCATGCAAGATCACGATGGGAGGGCTTGTGACTAAAGTGACACTGAAGACATCACGCAAGGGAAATGAATTCACCATTGTGGAACTGGAAGATTTCACGGGAAAGACGGAAATAGCACTCTTCGGCATGAATCACAATCAGCACAAAGACAAATTCAGAAGCGGAGAACCCACATTCCTTAATATAAATATAGTTCCCGGTCGATTCAACCCCGAGCGAACGGATATGCAAATAGAAGAAGTCTCCTCTCTTGAATCAAAAAAAGGAAACATCGCCAACGGAGTTCTTGTATACATGAACTTCAAATACGATAACCGGGAATTCTTCACAGCGTTGGAGCAGATTCCGGACAACGACCGCAAAGGGGACTTGTATTTTGACATATTCGACCCGGAGTCAAGACAATCCATAAGAGTGCATTCGCGCAAAAAAATGCCGATAACCCGAGATCTTATGGATACGTTGCGTGATTTCGGCATGCGTTTCAAGATATCTACACTATAATATAATCATCAATCATCAACCATAAACAAATAAATAAATCATGGCAATTCAATTCACAGATCAGACAGCCAAAGAGGCTATTGAATCAGGAAAAACAGTGGTAATAGACTTCTGGGCGACATGGTGCGGACCATGCATGAAGCTTGGTCCCGTTGTCGAAGAACTCGCGGAAAAATACGGAGACAAAGCGATAATCGGCAAACTCAATATCGACGAAAACGACGAGATTGTCGCAGAGAACCGCATACGCAGCATTCCGACAGTTCTTTTCTTCAAAGGAGGAGAAGCTGTGGATCGCAGTGTCGGTCTGGTAAAACTTGAGGATCTCGAAGGCAAACTTCTTCCTCTGCTTTAAAAATCAAAAAGCTTTCAGTCTGTCTGAGAGATAATAGATATTCATGGGATACGGGAATTAAAGAATGCTCCCGTATCACATGAATATTTTTTACATTCACACCAAAGAAGATTCTCTAATCCGGTACTCTGCCGAACATCATGAAAGTCCGGATATAATATGGCGTATCTATTCTTGAAACTATCACTCCCTTCTTTGTCGAAGCGTGAACAAAACTCACATCATCTATCATTATTCCCACATGAGAAATCTTCTCCGGATCATGTCCTGTAGCAAAAAACACAAGATCTCCGGGCTGTACCTCCCCTTTTTCCAGAGATAGGCAGAACTCTGCCTGTTTCGCCGAGTTTCGAGGCAACTTTCTCCCGGTTACATCCTCATAGACCCTAAGTACCATTCCGGAACAGTCCGTGCCTTTTTTCTTATCGCACTTTGCATATGCATATGGTGTATCAACCCAAGACAGCGCCTCCTTTACAATTCTCTTCTGCGATTCGTTACCATTAATATTCTTAAAACTAAATGACTCTTCGCTATGCACACGGTTGTTTTGACGACCGGCTTTATGCGAAGAATGACAAGATGTGGAAAATATCCCGATTGTGACTGTCGCCAAACACACGAATAAGGCTGTTCTTATATTCATTTAAAAAATTTTCAGTTTTTGAAGCTGTTTAATTGTAAGTGGCTATTGGAATCAATAATACTTAATATTACAGTTATTCCGGACAGCAAATTTAATAAGAATTTATGAAAAATCAGCAATCTAGACAATGAAAGATTCTGTTGCTTAAACTTTCTCCGAAATGCTATAGACTGTGAAAAGTAAAAGAGACAGTCTGACAAATAAAGTCAGACTGTCTCTTGACACTGTTAACAGATTGTGTTTACTTGGATTCAACACCCTCCATTATGACTTCTATACGGTTTTTGCCGTTATAGAGATTTTTCATAAACTTATTAAGTTCCTGAAGAGTAAGGTTCTCTATCGCAGCCTTGTGACCGGAGATGTCATCAAAACCTTTCTCAAGCATTACAAGATTATTCTCCCAATAACCGTTATTGCGGACATTCATCTCATATTGCTTCATTGTAGCTTCTTTTACTTTATTGAAATCCTCCTCTTTCGCACCGTCATTCAGAAGTTTAAGGAACTCGGCGTTCGCACGTTCCTCCATCTTGCCAAGCATTTCGGCATTTGTCTCATATGTATATATCACCATCCACTGACCGGTGTAAGGATTCAGTACTGCACCGGCTGCAGGGCTATATGTTCCACCCATTTCCTCACGCAATGTTTCGGTAAATACCATTCTCAGTATCTGTCCGACCGCGCTTAGTTTAACGGAATTCTCTATTGAATACGGAACATTGGTTCCGGAGAAGACTGCATAAACCTGAGATTTGGGAGAATGCATCGGCTGCTTGAAATTGTCTATGACCTGACCGGATGCAATCGTTATTGGTGTAAGATCCTTGACAACTGATTTTCCTTTCTTGGCAGGCAGAGTCGCCACGTACTGCTCAAGAAGCGGCTTAAGAGTCTCGATGTCTACATTTCCCACGAAGATGAAAGTATAATCCGCAGCGTTTGCTGTAGACTGTCTGATCATGTCAAGAATCTCGTTATAATTCGCCGCATCCAATGTTTTCACATCAACTTCCTGGAACATCGGATTGTTACCGTATTGCGCGGCTGCAAGATGTTTGGAAAATACGAAATTGGGATTTGAATCAGCGTTCTTTAATATGGAGCGAGCCTGATCAATCTGTGCGTTGAATGTTTCCGGATCCGGATTGACAGAAGTGAATCCGGCATAGATAAGTTCCATCAGCGTAGGCAGATCCTTTACTGAGCTGCTGCCATCCAATGAATTTACAGTATTGCCTACAGAATAAGTGAGCGACGCCACTTTACCCGAAAGGTATTTTCTTAGCTTGACATTGTCAAAGTTCCCCTTTTTACTTGCAGAGAAAGCATCCTCCATAAGAAGCACATTTGCTGCCTGTGATTCAGGATATCATTTTTCAGCTCCAGGGCAGTTAAAATGATAATGGACTAACTCTTTGAAACCATAAGCAAGTCTTGAACTAAATGTTCTGTTTTATAAGAGTTGCTGTGGTCATGGTGTCTTTTCACAGTAGTAGAACAATCAGTAAGACAATAGATTAGAAAACTGGGTTTCAGAAAGCTTGTCTTGCTACTG
>CAMWMW010000241.1 GCA_947175455.1 uncultured Porphyromonadaceae bacterium
ATCTCCACCGGTGTCATCCGCGCCGAGTAATACCGATTCATCCGCAGCTTACACGGTCATCTGCCGATTACGGAACGGAACCGCGTGCGAATCTCCCGGTTAAGATATTGAAACGGCGTTATCAACGGTCTGAAAGGTTTCTTCTCGCCCGTGGTGAATATCAGAAGGTCGCCGTGATTACACTCCACATTGATTTCGGTGCCAAGCCGTATCGGTTCGCCGTCAACATGAGCAATGCCGGGTGAAAGACGACGGATAGTAGCCTTTTTCACTCTTAGCGTCTGGATTATCATATTGTTCTTTATCATTCCGGTAACGAGTTCGACACCGGCGCGGGCACGAGTCAGGGGGGTGCCGGCATGAATCAGGGTTATGTCAAGCAACCCGTCGCGAATGGAAGCCATCGGGGCGATAAACACATTGTTTCCGTATTGCGACGCGTTGCATGCCGCCACTATGAACGCTTTCAATCTGAACAGATGTCCGTCGGCATCGATCTCATATTCCTCAGGCTGAAATTTCAGATACTCACCCAAGGCGCTTCGCATATAATTTATCAATCCCCGCTGGCGCGAACGGGCGAACTTCTCACTCACGGCGGCATCAAAACCGAGACCGAACGTGCAGAAGAAAGGGCGGCCGTTGACTTCGCAGGAGTCACAGGCGAGTATATATCTTCGCACTATGACATCAAGAGCCTCGCTGACATCGGTTGACAGACCGAGATGACGCGCCAGTCCGTTGCCCGAGCCGAGGGGTATGATGCCGAGTGCGGTCGCCGTGCCCCTGAGAGATGAAGCGACCTCGTTCACCGTTCCGTCTCCCCCTGCCGCAATCACACCGAGATACTCCTTCCTGGCAGCCTCCGCCGCAAACCTGGCGGCGTCACCGGGACCCTCTGTATAAAGCACCTCCACATCAATTCCCTCGCGTCCGAGACGGCGCACACATTTCGCCGCCACCCCCTTCTTGGAGGCGGTTCCCGATACCGGATTGATTATGAGAAGACATTTAGGACGCATTCTGTTGTTCCTTTTCTTGCAGAGTTGCGAAAAAATATATCTGTTATCCGACAATACCGCCGGCTGAATTGTTAACGAATATGAAACCCGTCTTGTTTAATTACGTTTTTAAGATGATTTTTATTATTTTTGTGACTGATTTAATTATAGAAAATTCATGAACTCATATTCATCAGGCAATTGGCCGCCGGTAACCAAAAACCTTATAATCATAAACGGCATTATCTGGCTGGTTGAGTTTCTTTTCCGCAGTTTTGCGGAAACGGGACTTATATCGCGTTGCGGGCTGCACTTCATAGGCTCGGATCTTTTCAACCCCGTGCAGCCTATAACATATATGTTTCTGCACGACCCGTCATCGCCGATTCATGTATTCTTCAATATGTTCTCCCTCTGGATGTTCGGCAGAATGCTCGAACACATATGGGGTTCCAAGCGCTTCCTGACCTTCTACCTTGTCTGCGGTATAGGCGCCGCAGTCGTGCAGGAAGCCGTATGGGCATTGACATGGCAGCACGACTACATAGCCGGCATCGCACGCCTCAACGGAATGACATTCGACAGCATGAAAGCCATCGTTGACCAGGCGACAGCCGCAGGTGACGGAAAGTTTCTCCGCGCTATGGCAGAAATGAAGGGACAGATGGTCACGATAGGAGCTTCCGGCGCGATATTCGGCGTGCTCCTCGGTTTCGCATTCGTTTTTCCAAATATACCGATGTATCTTTTCTTCATACCGGTGCCCATAAAAGCCAAATATATGGTAATCGGATATGCGGTGCTGGAATTCTGGTTCGGCGTAGGCGGCAGAATGGATTCCGTGGCACATTTCGCACATCTCGGCGGAATGATATTCGGACTCATGATTCTACTTTACTGGAGAAAGAAAGGAACTCTTCGTGGCAATGGATTTTATTGACAGATTCAGACGGCTTTGCGGCGGTTCGCGCGTTCTTTCCACCCTGATCGGGGTGAACATCGTCATTGGTGTGATTCTGTGGTTCACATCGGTCGTGATGCGCATGACGCATCACGATTCAACACAGTTTGCATTGTTTCTGGCACTCCCCTCCTCATTCGCCGAATTCATCAGACACCCCTGGACACTCGCCACATACATGGTGACACAGTTCTCGCTGCTTCATCTGCTTTTCAATGTGCTGTGGCTCTACTGGTTCGGTCAGTTCTTGCTGATCTCGGCAGCAGAAACGGGCAGCAGCACAAGAGAAAGAAATCTTCTCGCAATATATGCCGGAGGCGGTCTTGCCGGAGGAGCGGCATACATTCTGGCGTCTTTGTGCGGGGCATCGGCGGGAGTATACCTTTGCGGAGCCTCCGCATCCGTGCTGGCAATCATGAGTGTGGTGGCATTGAAAATGCCGGATTATGAGATAACCCTTTTCCTGATAGGCAGAACAAAAGTGAAATGGTTTGCCATTGCATGCATCCTTATCACTCTTATCGGCACGGGAGGAGCCTCGGCAGCCGGATCCGTCGCCCATCTCGGGGGAATCGCTTTCGGTGTCATCTACTCATTAAGAGACAGGATAACGAGTCGGCTGCCCCTCTTTTCTCAGCGTAAAAAGATGAACTTCAAGGCAATGGTCAAAGCCTCGCAAGGAAGACTCAGCGACAGTGACCGTCTTGACGAGCTTCTCGACAAAATACGTCTCTCCGGCTTCGATTCCCTGACTGAAAGGGAACGCAAGGAACTTAACGCCCTATCGGCGAGACTGCGACAGGAAAACAAGTAATGCCGCATCAGACAGAATAATGGCTGCGGCGGGAACTGATAAAATTATAGAAAATTGTTTTTACCGGTAATAAAACCTCTGTTCAGAATGATTCTGAGGATTGTCTCGTTCATCCTCTTCATTCTCACCCTTCTTTCGGCATTCGGAGGAAGGATAAACCCTGCATACGTCATGCTGCCCTCGGCTCTGACACTCGCATTGCCATATTTCGCGATAGCTACGGCAGCCGTGTCTCTGGCATGGTTCTGCGCGGGGCGCTGGATAACAGCCGCCATAGGCGTCGCCGTGCTTGTCGCCGCCTGGAAACCGATATCCACGGCAATACCGCTGCATTTCCAGTCCGAGCCGACACACAAGGAACGTACTTTCAAGCTTCTTACCTACAATATCCTTCACGGATGGGATCAGGAAGACCCGGAGATGAAAGCAGGCAACCGTTCGTTTCAGTATGTGCTTGATGCAGACGCGGACCTTGTGGGTCTTCAGGAACTGGTCGACATCAACGATGCCGGCGAAGTGCCGAAACTGGAAGGCGCCTTGCGGGACTCCCTCCTGCAAAAATACCCGTACAGAGCCGGGACAACAGCCTGCGACCTCAAGGTATTGTCGAAATATCCGGTAAAGCTGATAAAGGAATACCCCACATTCTCGCATTATGAAGTGAAGATGCCCTGGGGAAAGCTGAACTGGATCAATACACATCTCAGCTCATTCAATCTTACTGACGAAGAGCGCAAGGTCATGAAAGAGATGGTGTCGGTGAAAGATGCCGAGGCGGGTCTCAAGGAGATGAAGGGATCCATACGCGGAAAACTTAAAGACGGCTTTACGCGACGCGCGGAACGCGCCGCCGCCATACGCGAACTGGCAGACCGGATTTCCGGACCGCTTGTCGTGAGCGGAGATTTCAACGATGTGCCGTAGTCTTATTCCTACCTCACCATCCGAGGCGACGACCGCGGCGACTCTTACGC
>CAMWMW010000242.1 GCA_947175455.1 uncultured Porphyromonadaceae bacterium
ACAAGATGTCTAAACGCGAATATCTTCGCGACACCGGCCATCCCGGCGGACAGCGTTCATTCACTCCCGCTGACCTGATGGAAAAATCAAAGAAAGCCACAGTGAAGGCAGGCAAGCACCCCCTCTTCATCAAAGTTGTGAAAGGCATGCTTCCCAAGACCAAGCTTGGCGCGGCTCAGCTCAACAACCTTTATGTCTACAACGGTTCAGAGCACCCCTTCGCCGATGTGAACGCTACAGTAATCGACATCAATAAAATGAAATAAGAAAGAAGATGGAAAAAGTAAATGCAATTGGCCGCCGTAAAGCAGCCGTGGCTCGAGTTTATCTTACCGAGGGTACAGGTAAAATCACTATCGACAAACGTCCTCTGGATGTATACTTCCCCTCTTCAATTCTTCAGTATATCGTAAAACAGCCGCTCGCGACTCTCGACTGCGTTGAGAAATACGACATCAACGCCCACCTCGACGGCGGCGGTTACAAAGGACAGTCAGAGGCTCTTCGTCTCGCCATAGCCCGCGCTCTGGTGAAAATCAACCCCGAAGACAAACCCGCTCTCCGTGCGGAAGGCTTCATGACTCGCGACCCGCGCGCCGTAGAGCGTAAGAAACCGGGACGTCCCAAAGCACGCAAACGCTTCCAGTTCTCGAAACGTTAATATATTATTGTGTTTAGCATCTAAATCCGCCAGATGGACACGTTCCCTACTGCCGGATTGTATTAAAAAGAACGTAAACAAACTTAAAAACAAATGGCAACACCAACATTTGACCAGCTCCTCGAGGCAGGATGTCATTTCGGTCACCTCAAACGCAAATGGAATCCCGCAATGGCTCCGTACATCTTCATGGAGCGCAATGGTATCCACATCATAGACCTTTATAAAACGGCAGCCAAGATCGAAGAGGCAGCCGCAGCTCTCAAGCAGATCGCAAAGAGCGGCAAGAAAGTTCTCTTCGTGGCTACAAAGAAACAGGCCAAAGAGACTATCGCAGAGAAAGCGAAATCCGTTAACATGCCTTATGTTATCGAACGCTGGCCCGGCGGTATGCTCACCAACTTCCCCACAATCCGCAAGGCTGTGAAGAAAATGACCACCATCGACAAGATGGAGAAAGACGGCACTTTCGACAACCTTTCAAAGCGCGAGAAACTTCAGATCACACGTCAGCGTGCCAAACTCGAGAAGAACCTCGGTTCAATCGCCGACCTCGGCCGTCTCCCCTCGGCTCTCTTCGTGGTTGACGTAATGAAAGAGCACATCGCGGTAGCAGAGGCAAAACGTCTCGGCATACCCGTGTTCGCTATCGTCGACACCAACTCCAACCCGGCGGACATCGACTTCGTTATCCCCGCCAACGATGACGCTTCAAAGAGCATCGAGGTTATCCTTGACGCTGTATGCGCCGCTATGAACGAGGGTCTTGAAGAGCGTAAGATCGAGAAAATCGACACTCCCGAAGACAAAGAGGAAGGCGAGGCTTCAGCTCCCGGCAAACGTCGCCGCGTGCGCCGCAACGAGGAACGCGCAGCCGCTCCCGCAGAGGCTGAGGTAAAAGAGGAAGTGAAAGAGGAAGCAGCCGAGGCTTAATCCGAATCCTTATCCTTAAATGTCTTTAAGGACTTTAAAGACCTTAAGGTCCTTAAAGTCCTTAATTTTAAATACACAATCAGATAAAAACAAAACTACTATGGCAGTTAGTATAGAAGATATCAAGAAACTGCGCAACATGACCGGCGCAGGTATGATGGACTGCAAAAACGCTCTTGCCGAGACTGAGGGCGATATCCAGGCAGCCATCGAGATCATCCGCAAGAAAGGTCAGGCGGTTGCCGCTAAACGCGAAGACCGTCAGGCTGCCGAAGGCTGCGTGCTCTCGGCTGTTAAAGAAGGCTTTGCAGCTATCGTGGCTCTCAAATGCGAGACAGACTTCGTTGCAAAGAACGAGTCGTTCCGCGCTCTCACAAAACAGATTCTCGACGCTGCTGTCGCAGCCGGCGCCAAGACTCTCGATGAGGTCAAGGCTCTCAAGCTCGATGACCGCACAGTAGAGGAGCACATCACTGACGAGATCGGCAAGACAGGCGAAAAGATGGAACTCGGCGCATACGAATGCATCGCCGCTCCCAGCGTAGCCGCTTACGACCACCTCGGCAACAAACTCGCCACTATCGTGGGCTTCAACCTTGAAGGTGTTTCTGCAGAGGTAGGCAAAGAGGTGGCAATGCAGGTAGCAGCAATGAATCCTGTTGCCGTGAACCGCGAGGCTGTTCCCGCCGCCGTTATCGAGGAAGAGAAGAACGTGGCTATCGAGAAAACCAAGACCGAGCAGGTTCGCAAGGCAGTTGAGGCAGCTCTGAAGAAAGCAGGCTTCAACCCCAACCACTTCGACAGCGACGACCACATTGCATCCAACATCACCAAAGGCTGGATCACAGAGGAAGATGCCGCCAAGGCTCGCGAGATCATGGCAGAGGCTGCAGAAAAGAAAGCTGCAAACCTTCCCCAGCAGATGATCGACAACATTGTAAACGGTCGTATCAACAAATACTACAAGGAGAACGTTCTTCTTGAGCAGGAATACCACCGTGACGCAACTCTCACAGTAGGTCAGTATCTTGACAAAGAGATGAAAGGTCTCGTGGCAGTAGAGTTCAAGCGCGTAAACCTCAACCAGGACTAATCAATCCTGATTCAGATATGAAGAAAGGAGCCTTACGGCTCCTTTTTTTGTTCTATACATACAGACTCTCTCATGCCTATACAATTATTCACAACACAATCCGGATGGTAAGGAATTTTTTGAATTTAATTGTGAGGTTCATTGAAAGGACTGAACGGCTTGCAGAACCTGTCTTGATCTGACCGGCATTCATCGCTACGGCGAGTAAAATATGTTTAATCAATAAACAATTTTTTCTTATGCTCCACAAAAATCTCAACCTTATAATATCATGCATTCTTTTAATGCTGTCGCAATCTATGTATTCTCAGAATAAATATGAATGCGCCAATTTATGCGCCGCATCTGCAAACAAGATAAATTCAAACGACACTATATCATTTAGTTTTACAAAAAAAGAAAACATAATATTTGAGCTGGGGAGATACAACACCCCAAAACAACTTAACCCCGGCTATACAGCTCGAGAACTTTATGATTTCTCATGTGGGGGAACAGAATACGAACAAGAAGCAAGAGAATCGCGCCGCAAAATTAAACAATTGTATGCTTCGATAATAGGTTTTGCGGATTCAACGAAAAAAGTCGATATAATTCGCGTAACAGTCTCACCCAACGGAGATATCATATATATTTCTCTGTGTATGGAAGATAAGAAATCTTATAATTTACATGCTATCGATTCTTTTATTAGAAATGCCAAAATGATTAAATTCCCACCATGTCAGATATATAAGCAATTTATGATACTTGCAAACAAGAAGTTCTAAATACAAAATCAAATTAAGCAAGTGATGGAAATTAGCTTATATAAATTACAGGAGATTTTGAGATGATTTTCTCATATCGTAGAAGGAACATAGGAACTATGTGACTGATGGGAAATACGGAAAACATACGGAAGATTCGAAATTTAAATAAGCACTACATTTACTTATTATAAACTAATTTTCAATACTTACTTATCATATTTAAATTGTACCATACTTACCAATAGATTCAATATGTCATATATGAAATTTCGTATTATCTTAATATGCATTCTTTTAAT
>CAMWMW010000243.1 GCA_947175455.1 uncultured Porphyromonadaceae bacterium
TTATATATCTTTCCCGTTTATCTTGCCCGATGGGAATCCTATAGAAATTGTGATCCGGTATTGCTGCTATGCTGTCAAGTTCAGTCCACGGTCCATCCGGGGATTTTCCGACCCATATTATGCTTCCAATCACCGACCCGATCTTTTCTTTCAGATTGAAAGTCACAGGCATTTTACGGCTGAGAGATACATTGGTTCGGCTACTGGCATCAGGAATAAAACTATGAACTCTGCCATCCCTTTCCAAAAGAAAAGGACTACCACATGTTTCAAATCCTTTTTCTCCTGATTTAATAGGGAAATATATAATATTGGGCTCAATATCTTTAAAAATTACCTTGTTACTACCTTTCTTTTGTGCCACATCAATAGGCTGTAACCCTTCGGATGTGAAGATTCCCAAATAAACATCTTTCTCAGGGCTCCTCACATCTATCTCAGCTTGATTAGATCCGAAATACTCGGAGGTCACATCCTTAAGATGAGGATCTTTTAGATATGCAGGAACCTCTTCAAGGTCTGAATATTTATCAAGTCTGTCAAAGTTAAAGCCTGTTGTAATTCTATATATCTTACCCTTTGAACGTTGATCATCGTATATGCTGTCGCGCGTAGGTGGATTTCTATAGTTGTCAAACATGCGGTAGATTTTATCATCATTGTCATACACGACATTCCACATGTGAGACTTGCCGTTATCCGGAGACACAAGCATTTTATCGACAGCAACCGGAATGCCGAAAGCTCGCATTGCATACAAAGTCCTGTCACAATCCTCCCTACAATATCCCACCGGTACCTCCAACAAATCGAGAGCCGAACGGTTGGGAGTGTTTAACTGTTGGTTGAACCGCATCTTTCCTATGGCTTTCGATACAACAGATGCAGCATCCACAGAATTGCGTATGGCAGCAAGTTTTTTATTTATATTACTATATTTCTTACGATATGCCTCTCTCCATTCTGATATTTTTTCATTTCCTGAGCGATAAGGCAACAAAAGTTCTTGAAATTGTTCTACTGAAAGATCCTTATTCCACGACATGGTCTCTTTCAGTCTCCAGGCATCATCAATGTTGGAAATCAGATAGTCTGCCGTCAGATTCTGGAGATCATATATTTCTTGCTGTGGCTCATTCTCAAAGTATTTGATATTTGCAAGCTGCAAAGAATCGAATTGCCAGCTTTTACCATTCGGCAGGCATCTGTAAAGAGCTTCAATCGAGTCAAGACCGGCACCTACATAAGAATACCTGCCAAGCATAGAGCTGATAAGGAATTCTGCCGTCTCTTTCTTATCTCCTTTATAATTATCCAATACTTTTTGTATCTCCGATGCATTGTCTCCCGACTGCTCCAATGCGTGATCAAGTAG
This sequence comes from uncultured Porphyromonadaceae bacterium, assembly GCA_947175455.1. Taxonomy (GTDB): domain Bacteria; phylum Bacteroidota; class Bacteroidia; order Bacteroidales; family Muribaculaceae; genus Lepagella. The sequence goes on from CAMWMW010000243.1 coordinate 1,376, forward strand.
CCTATCAACCGATGCAGTGCAACCGCACATGAAAGATATTATTATAAAACTTATAAATAACAGCATCCCTTTCATTCCCGATTTTATATCAATCATAATCAGATTATTTTAGCATAACTTTTACAATTTTACCGGGAATTCCGAAATAAATTTCTCCATTGGTAAACTCTATTACATTACCCATTTCTTCATGCTCTTTTTCTGAAAGATAGAAAAGGCGCGTCTGTGACGAATAACTGTTCAATTCCAATATATAATATTTGTCTGCACAATTAAAAGTTAATATGATATTCTTCCCATCCGAAAGGATATCAAGCGCATTAACTTTATTGTTTTTTGCTATCCTGCGCATTATTTTGAGCGGATGCTCATTTTTCCCTTTATTTGATAATTTGGGCCATTTCCCTTTGAAATCCAAATCATATATGGGTACGACTCCCTCTCTGCCGCATAAATATATAGTTTTATCAGCCGGAGGCAAATACAAAATTGAATCAGAAGTGAGCCTTGCAAAAGAATGAGAGCTCGCAAATGTAATATTCTCCAATTTATCCGGTATCTTTAGCATTACATCTCTTTTTGACCCGGAATAATAAACAAGCTTATCCTTGTTTTTACTGTAAGCCACGTTACCACGATCGAACCAGAGCCCATTATTTTTTGAATCAATATAGAAATGATTTGCATTCGTCTCTGAATTCTCTCTACGCAAAAAGTTGCATTTTCTATCAAGAATTATCAATTGCCCATCAGATGTAGGGTCTAACAATATAATTTCATTGGGAGTTATATTGAAATCACTAAGAGAGATGAATTCATCCGGTCCAGAACCCATTTTGTTATAAGATGATAGCATATGTCCAACTTTATCATATACATATAATCCTTGATCCTTGAAAATATCCAATATGAAAATTGAATCTCCGCTTACAATCACCTTGGATAAGTCGCCAGGAAGATGCGCTGCCGTTGAATCTTTCATTTCTATAACATTCATATATTCGATTGCATTAACAAATCGTGTAGCCTTATTGATATCCACACCTATAGTCTGCAGATTATCAATATTTGAATTTACAGTGGCACAAGATGTCGTCAAGCACAAGAATATAGAGATTAAGAGTACTTTTATAAAGTTATTAAAATTCATATTATAATTTAAAGAAAGTGTTATTAGATTGAATAACATCGAGTCCCCATATTCAATATCATGAAACAGATGGGAACTCGATGTTTCATTTAGAATTACCAGGGCGTTCCAGGGCAACTTGCACGCCCTCCGTCATCACACTTCCAATGATCTTTTGCATACACTGTGACTATCCATCTTCCGTCGGTAATTTCATAACGCGAAAGGGCTTCGACATTTGCAAGCGCAAGTTTGTCCAGCTCCTCTGCTCTGTTGATACCCTGACTTGCCATGTAGGTGCAGATTCCCATGACTGCCGCAACTGCTGCAAAAATAATTTTTTTCTTCATTTTTAATAATTTTAGATTAATAAATTATTTTATGAATCCGTGGAGAACAAGTCTCTCCGGATTCGGTCTCTCTTTGAACCAGACATCGGCATAACGGTAGAACTGCTGCTGTATCGTGTCGGCAATATAGCTGATTTCGATATCCGCGTATTCTCCGCTTTTCAGGACTTTCCAATCCACTTTGGCACTGACACAATGACATGAGGGTGTAATCTCCTGTAGTGTCAGGTCAGATTCGGTGTCATTGAGAAATCTGAACCGTTTGTTTATTGTGTCTCCCTTGCTTACCACTCCAATGCCGCGCACAGGATTTTTGCAAATCTGTTCTTTAACATCTCCCAATGTCTTTCCGTCATTGAGGGAATCAAAGATAAGGCGAGCATACAACTCCTTGATCTTTGGATTATACACCGGATTCCCCAATGCTACAACTTTATTGTCACCGTCAATAAGGAAAGTTTGATGTTCCAGTTTGGAAGGAAGAGGATTGGCTTTACTGAAATATCCTGCGGAATCTATTGCAAACGGTTGATGAAAGCTATTGTTTTTCACGAGTTTTTCAATCTCCTCCCGCTTGTCGGAACCTACTATCATAAGGAAGTTGACATCAACATCGGGAGAGGATTTGAAACTGTTGATCACCTTTTCCCAATCCTTGAGTTTCATCCGGCAGTTGGTACATCCGGTGGAATCGACATAAGTGACGATCTTGAAATCGGCGGCATCGAAATCGTAATCCACGGGGATGTTACCTACCTGAAATCCAAGTCCCTCAGGTATTACGATTTCCTTGCCAACCCATTCCGCAACAATATCCTGCTGCTCCTTGTTTGAGCCCGAACAGGATATCATTGTCAAAAGCAATAATTGCGCTATCCGATAT
>CAMWMW010000244.1 GCA_947175455.1 uncultured Porphyromonadaceae bacterium
TCTGCCACCATGCCGTCTGCGTTAAGCTCTTTCGCACGGAATTCCACAATGTTTATCCAGTTATGTCCTTGAATAAGGGGGCATTTGCTTTCATAGCTCAGATCGAGCCTGTGCGCCGCACTTACCTCCAGACGTTTCCTTACATAATACATCGGACGGTTTATTTATCGGCGGACTTACGACCCTTCTTCTTCTCGGTAACCTCAGGTTTGGGAGCTTCCTCGATGCCGGCGAGTGAGCCGTCAATCATGATGCGTCCGCAATATTCGCACACTATGACTTTCTTGTGCATGCGGATTTCAAGCTGACGCTGCGGGGGGATACGGTTGAAGCAGCCGCCGCAGGCGTTACGCTGCACGCATACGATGCCGAGGCCATTGCGTGCGTTTTTGCGGATACGCTTGAATGCTGCGAGTGTATAGTCGTCGATAAGTGGCTCAAGTGCCTTTGCCTTTTCGCGTATCGCCTCTTCTTCCTGACGTGTCTCTGATATTATTTCCTCAAGTTCCTTTTTCTTCTGCTCAAGGATGTGCTCGTTGTCGGCGAGTTCTTCCTTGTCATGCTCGATTTCGGCTTTCTTAGCCTCGATCTTGGTGTTGGCATCGCGAATGTTCTTTTCTGCAAGCTCTATCTCAAGGCTTTCAAATTCTTTCTCCTTCTCAAGGAATGCGAATTCGCGGTTGTTGCGCACGTTGTTGATCTGTTCCTCATATTTGGCTATCTTGTCGCGGCGCATCTCGATTTCACCCTGCTTTGTCTTGATGAGAGTGTTGAGCCCGGCGATTTCCTCCTCATGTTTGGCGATGCGGGTCTGGAAGCGGATGATTTCGTCTTCGCGGTCTTTCACCTCGTTGGGAAGTTCGCCACGCAGAATTTTGATGCGGTCAATCTCTGAGAGATATGTCTGCAGCTGATAAAGTGCTTTGAGGCGCTCCTCAACGCTGCGTTCCTTGTCATTCTTTTTTTCTGTTGCCATATATTCTGGTTTTTCTATTTCTTTATTTAGTTTGCGGTGTCTCGCGGTTTCAGGAAATGTCTCAGGTGTCGAGCACGCCGATGGGATTCGACTCGCTGTCGGAAAAATAGAGCAGGCATTCCGGATATCTGTCGCGTATTATGCGCGAAAAGATACGGCATGCGCAAAGCTCGCTTTCATAATGCCCTATGTCGGCTATTATTATGTCAAGACCATATGCCGTGAAATCATGATATTTCACATCGCCGGTGATAATGGCGTCGGCGCCGGCGTTGACAGCGTCTCTGATCAGAGACGCACCCGAGCCTCCGCACAAAGCCACCCGTTTTACCACAAGCTGGGGAGACTGCACGGAATATTTGAGTGCCTTGACCCCGAATGTCTCTTTCACCTTGCGGAGAAATTCAAGTTTAGGAGTGGGGCGGAGGTTTCCTATCACCCCCAGTCCGGTTCCGGCGTCGGAATCTTTCGGTTCAAGAACCTCAAGATCCGATACGTTGAGCATATGTGCCATTTCGTGGCTGACACCGTCCCATGCGGAGTCAAGATTGGTATGTGCCGAATATATCGCCACATTGTTGCGGATAGCCTTCATTACTATTCGCTCGGTGGCTGTTCGTCCGGTTATCTCCTTGAGTCCGCGGAAAATCAGCGGATGGTGTGTGATCACGAGATTGCACTGACGCTGTATCGCCTCGTCAAGAATCTCTTCCGTGATGTCGAGACAGAGCAGCGCGGCGGTGACACCCATTCCGGGGTCTCCTACCTGCAAGCCGGTATTGTCGTAGCTTTCCTGCAGCGACTTTGGCGCAAATTCTTCAATCGTACGCGCAATATCGGAAACTTTCACCATCTTCTTTGCCTTTATGGCTTCTATAAGATCGAGCGGGGTTGGCAATTTCTTATTCTTTAACTATTTGAAGCTGAAGTTCATCAAGCTGAGTCTGGTCGATAGGAGAGGGCGACTCGTTCATGACATCGCGTCCGGAGTTGTTTTTCGGGAACGCAATCACGTCGCGGATTGTGTCGAGACCTGCGAGAATCGACACGAATCTGTCGAATCCAAGCGCGAGACCGCCATGCGGGGGCGCGCCGTATTTGAACGCGTTCATCAGGAAGCCGAACTGCTCCCGGGCACGCTCCGGAGTGAATCCGAGAAGTTCGAACATCTCGTCCTGCAAGGCTGCGTCATGTATACGTATTGAACCGCCGCCGAGCTCGGTGCCGTTCACCACGATATCATATGCAGTGGCACGCACTTTGCCTGTGTCGGTCTTGAGCATCGGTATGTCTTCAGGATTGGGAGATGTGAAAGGATGGTGCATTGCATAGAAACGCTGTGTCTCCTCATCCCATTCAAACAGCGGGAAGTCAACAACCCAAAGCGGTGCGAACACATTTTTGTCGCGGAGTCCGAGACGGTTGCCGAGTTCCAGACGAAGCTCGCAAAGCTGCTTGCGGGTCTTCATGGTCTCTCCGGTCATTACCAACAGAAGGTCTCCTGCCTCGGCGCCGGCTTTCTCGCCCCATGCGCGGAGATCTTCCTCGCTGTAGAATTTGCCTACAGAACTCTTGATCGAGCCGTCAGCCTCGAATTTTACATATATCAGACCTTTTGCTCCGACCTGCGGACGTTTTACGAACTCAGTGAGTTCGTCGATCTGTTTGCGTGAGTATCTGGCGCAACCTTTTGCCAGGATTCCTACAGTAAGCTCCGCATCATCGATGACGCTGAAACCTTTTCCTTTTGCCACATCGTTCAGTTCTACAAACTCCATGCCGAAACGGATATCCGGTTTGTCAGAACCGTAAAGCCTCATCGCATCAGCCCAGGTGATTCTGGGGAATGGCTCTGTGAAGTCAATGTCTTTGACATATTTGAAGATGTGCTTCACCAGGCCTTCGAAAGTGCTGATCACGTCTTCCTGCTCCACAAAACTCATCTCGCAGTCTATCTGCGTGAATTCCGGCTGGCGGTCGGCACGCAGATCCTCGTCGCGGAAGCATTTTGCAATCTGGAAATAGCGGTCATAGCCGCTGACCATCAGCAACTGCTTGAAAAGCTGGGGACTCTGCGGCAGCGCGTAGAATTCGCCGGGATTCATGCGTGAGGGCACAACGAAGTCGCGTGCTCCCTCGGGTGTCGACTTGACAAGAATCGGAGTCTCTATCTCAAGGAAGCCTTGTGCGTCAAGGTAGCGGCGGATCTCGAAAGCCATTTTGTGGCGCAGCTCAAGATTGCGGCGCACGCATGGACGGCGCAGGTCAAGATAACGGTATTTCATGCGCAGGTCATCGCCGCCGTCAGTGTTGTCTTCAATGGTGAACGGCGGAATCTCGCTTTTGTTGAGAATTCTGAAGCTGTCGGCAATGACTTCTATGTCGCCGGTGGGAAGGTTGGGGTTCTTCGAGCTGCGCTCCTCGACCTTGCCGGAGACCTGCACCACGAACTCACGGCCAAGCGCGTTGGCTGCTTCAGTGAGTTCACGGTTTATCTCATTGTTGAAAACCACCTGTGTGATTCCATAACGGTCGCGGATATCCACGAAAGTCATACCGCCCATTTTACGGGTGCGCTGCACCCAGCCGGCGAGCGTGACGTTTTTGCCGGCATCAGCGAGGCGAAGTTCGCCGCATGTCCTGTTTCTATACATTTTAGCTAAAAATGATATCGTTCGGCATCCGTTAAAGCGAGCGGATGAGCCGTGTTA
>CAMWMW010000245.1 GCA_947175455.1 uncultured Porphyromonadaceae bacterium
CCCCATATCACCCCATATCAATCCCCCTCATTCACTGCAGCCATCACCCCTGATATCATGCCGAGCGCGAGCATTCTCCCATGAAATGAATAGCCTGCATTATAACCCATCTCTCCGTCTCCCAGCATCAGCGGGGCGTGATCGACGCGCATGGGCACTCCCGGACGCTCCTTCTCGAATATCCTTACCACCTCGATCAGTCTGGGGTCGAGGTGTGTCGACTCCTTGAAATCACCATTTGACTGAACCTTACATATTCGGGCATGAACGAAATGGGTGCGCGAGGCATATTTACGCGCAAGCTCCACCACATCGTTGTGTGCCCCCGCACTCAATGAACCGGCACAGAATGTAAGTCCGTTGTGAGGGTTTGGCACCGCGTCAAGAAACGCTCTTATATCGGCATCGCAGGTGACAATCCTCGGCAAGCCGAGAATCGGCATTGGCGGATCATCGGGATGAACGCACATGTCTATGCCGTATTCATCGCATACGGGCATAATGGCATTGAGGAAATAAGCCATGTTTGCGCGGAGCCCGTCAGCGTCTATACCTTTATATAATTCGAGAAGCTCGCGGAATTTATTAACCGGCTCAAGATCATCTTCCGTGATGTTGCCGTTGACAAACCCCTGCGTCTTGACTATGATATTCTCCACCAGACGATGTTCCGCATCCTTGTCCATCCGGGGTGCCACTTCTTCACGCATTCGGCGGAGTGTCTCTTCGTCATAATCCTGCGCCGCGTTTTCGCGCTTAAGGATGTTGATGTCGAAATAAGCGAACTCCGCTCTGTTGAAATAAAGATTCGAAGTGCCGTCGGGATTCGGATATTCGAGATCGGTCCTCGCCCAGTCGAGCACCGGCATGAAGTTATAGCAGATGGTCTTTATTCCGGCTTTGCCGAGGTTTCTCAGGCTCTCCTTATAATTCTCTATCAGTTGATCGCGGTCCGAACCGCCGTACTTGATCGATTCGCTCACCGGGAGGCTCTCCACCACCGACCAGCGCAGACCGCGCTCCTCGATGAAGTTTTTCATTTTTACGACCTCTTCTTCGCTCCATATCTCTCCGTTGGGTATATGATGAAGTGCCGTAACTATACCCTCCACGCCGATCTGACGCAACATATCGAGGGTTATCTTATCGTTGGGTCCGAACCAACGCCACGTTTTTTCCATATTAGTCCGAATAACTGATTTTTCTGCAAAAATAACAAATCTTTCTTAAAACGCCTCACTCCCCGCATCCATTTTTGCGCAACGCTCTTTTGCTTATTTCTGAATATTTCACTAAATTTGAATTGCAAACCACCTGTAACATCAATTTAATGCATTGCAATATAAAATCAGTTACCGTTTTTCTGGCATCCGTTGCCTTTGTCTTCTTTTCTTCAGGCTGCGGCAGCGGCAGTCATGGTTCCGCGTGGCAAAAGAAAGAGGGTCTGGTATGGAACACTTCATATCATATCACATACAACGGAAGGGAAGAGCTTGGCGATTCGGCAGTCGCCATACTTGACAGAGTCGGCAAGTCTCTGTCGGTTTTCGACACGACATCCCTTGTAAGCAGGGTCAATTCGCAGCAATCCGTGCGAATCGACGATGATTTCATCCGCGTTTACACTATGTCGAAAAAAATCAATGAAATCACAGAAGGGGCGTTCGACCCCACATTATCACCTCTGATTTCAGCCTGGGGATTCGGACGCGGTCACAAGGCATCTCCCGACACTCTGCATATCGACTCCATCCTGAGATATACAGGCATCAGGAAAACCCATGTCTCCGGAGACACCATTTTCAAGGATGACATCCGCATCGAGTTTAATTTCTCGGCAATAGCCAAAGGTTACGGCTGCGATGCGATAGCCGAAATGCTGGAAAGAAACGGAGTCAGCGACTTCCTTGTGGAAATCGGGGGAGAAATAATGATGAAAGGGAAAAATCCGGAAGGATCGGCATGGAGAATCTCAATCGACCGTCCGGTCCTCTCCAATGACCGCGAGATACACGATTCTCAGGAAATAATCAGCATCTCCGACGCGGGAATAGCGACTTCGGGCAATTACCGCAATTTCCACCGCTCATCTTCGGGCGAGACTTACGGACATACAATTTCGGCATTTACCGGGCGACCGGTTTCAACTGATGTCATTTCCGCAACTGTAGTCGCTTCCTCGGCGATGGAAGCCGACGGATTTGCAACAGCTTTCATGGCGATGGGAAGCGACAAGGTCAAGTCTGTCAACAGAAAGCTCGGATTGCCCGTAATGCTTGTTCTCTCGGACTCCACGACATGGACATCCCCCCGATTCAGAAGCATGATACAGAAGAAATAAAAATTTGACAAACACTCTCTAAAAGCCAATGATAGAAGCATTAATTGTATTAAGCATAGTTCTAAGCATCGCTGTGATAGCTTTACTGCTATATTTTCGCAACCGCATGGCAGCCATGAGCAAAGAATCTGAACAGAGTTTCAGGATTATGGCTGCCGAATCGCTCGAACGCAATGCCCGCACTCTCCAGCAGAACAACGCTGAACAACTGGTTTCAATTCTCTCGCCGCTGAGAATGAGAATTGAGGATTTCAACCGCGAGATGGAAAAAAGCTACACGGATGCGGCTGCGTCACGCCGTTCTCTCTCAGACCAGATAGAAAGGCTGACACGCCTCAACCTTTCCATCGGAGAAGAAGCTCGAAACCTCTCCTCCGCCCTTCGCGGAAACAATCGCGTGCAGGGACAATGGGGAGAGACAGTGCTGGAGTCACTGCTTGAACGTGCCGGACTCAAAAAAGGCATAAACTTCGACACTCAGGTGACTCGCGATTCCGAAGGAAATTCCCTGCGCGATGACGAAGGCAGACACCTCCGCCCCGATATGGTGATTTATCTACCTGACAACCGCAATATTGTCGTTGATTCAAAGGCATCCCTATCCGGTTATCTCGATTTCTGCGAGGCTGTATCGGAAAATGATGCGAAAGACGCGATGAAAAGGCATCTCCTCTCCATCAGAAAACACATTGACGAACTCGCTTCGAAAAGCTATCAGAAATCCGTAGGCAACTCCGCGGAACTGGTGCTTATGTTCATTCCAAACGACGGTGCCATGATTTCCGCCATAGACAATGACGACACCATAGTCAGTTACGCGCTTGACAGAAAAATAGCGCTTGTCTCCCCTTCGCAGATCATGAGCGTCATAATGCTTGTTGCGCAGATATGGCGCAAGGAGGCGCAAGACCGCAACGCGGCAGAAATAGCAAGACTCGGGGGACTGCTCTATGATTCGGCAAAAGATTTCCTTTCCGACCTCCAGGGCATCGAAAAGAATCTCGCGGCAGCCCACCGAAGCTACGAATCAGCGCTTTCGCGACTCACCTCCGGCTCACGCAGTTTCCTCGCCCGCGCCGAACGCCTCCGCGACCTCGGTGCCAAAACCTCCCGCCGCCCCTGATCCTCGTCATCAATGCCCGGCAGATACCACCTGTAATCTGCTATTCACAAAATAATTTTGTCCACTCTTGTATAATTGTAAAAATTACACTTATTTTGCAGGCTGTTAGAATACGTTAACCCAATATAATGCCTGATTTAACCTCCACAACACTTTCAAGGAGCTGGATACATATTTTGTATTCAGTTGTCAATCAACGCATTACCCC
>CAMWMW010000246.1 GCA_947175455.1 uncultured Porphyromonadaceae bacterium
GTTTGATGAGGAATATACCGGCATTATCCCTCTTGATGACCTTCATACGGCACTTTCCATTCTTGAGGATGTATATGACACACCTTTCTCTTTCAAGAAATAAGTGCAAATATGTTATAAAACATAAAAAATCTATCAGTACCTTTTTTGTTTGATTTAGTCTTTTAAATGTAACCAGGTTGATTCCAGACCTTGAAAAGCTTAATAATACATTTAATAACTAAATCTAACTCATGTCAAAATTATGTAACACAGGCAAGAAGTTATTGCTGATGGTTCTTATTGCCATTGTCGGCACTTTAAGTGCGAATGCGCAAAATAAGAAAATCACGGTTGACTTCAACAAGCGGCCGCTGCGTGCGATTTTAGCGGAAATTGAAAAACAATCCGATCAAAACTTCTCATTCAACAGTAATCTTGTGGATCAATACAAGGAGGTTTCCATCCACATGAGTAATGCCACACTTTCGGCTGTACTCGCAAAGTTGACTGAAGTCACAGGTCTGCAATACAATCGTAAGACGGATGATGTCGTTACAATCTCTAAAAAAGAAGAGACATCAAAATCTGCGACAAGCGGTTCAAAAAAAGTTTTTAATATAAAGGGTCTCATTACCGATGAAAACAGCGAGCCTCTGATTGGAGCCACAGTGCTGGTAAAGGGAACAAACAACGGAGCGAGCACGGATATCACCGGCGAATTCAGCCTCAATAATATACATCACGAGGATGTTTTAGTGGTATCCTACGTAGGATACCATAGTAAAAACATTACTGTGAAAAACAGTTCACCGCTGAAGATACAGCTCGATCCTACCGCCATGAACATTGATGAGGTAGTGGTGATAGGTTATGGAACTCAACGTAAACGCGATGTTACAACATCTATTGCATCCGTAAAAGCATCGGATATAAAAGATTTTCCTGTAAGCAGCGTTGAGCAGGCTCTTGTTGGTAAAATGGCAGGTGTTCAGATTACCCAGACTGAAGGTACGCCCGGAGGCGGCATGTCAATAAAAGTCAGAGGTACGGGAAGTATCACAGCGGGTAATGATCCGTTGTATGTTATTGACGGTGTTCCGATGTCCGATCTTGCAAAAGAGGGAACTGATATGATTGTTAATCCTTTGAGCGGCATTGACATGAATGATATTGAGTCTATTGAAGTACTCAAAGATGCCTCTGCTGCGGCTATATATGGATCGCGAGGTGCTAATGGCGTTGTAATAGTCACTACAAAACAGGGAAAGGAAGGAAAACCAGTGGTGAGATACGACGGGTACGCAGGTTGGTCGCAATCAACAAAAAAACTTGATCTTCTCAATGCATATGAGTATGCGGATCTCTGTTGGGAGGCGCACAACAATTCATATATGGATCTTCTTGAAAGTAAGGGAATAACCGGAGGAAGTATCTATGATTCTAATGAAGACAGACTTGCAATCCTTGGAGTAAAAGCCGGTACGACCAATGTCAACTATCTGATTCCGGAAGAGATAATGCCATATGTTAATGGCGAGGAAGGTCTGCCGAGTTATAATTGGCAGGATGCAGTGTTGCGCACCGCATTCAAACAGAAACATTCTGTCTCAGTGAGTGGAGGCACTAAAGCTATAAATTATTATATTTCGGGAAACTACGGGAAAGAGGATGGTATTGTAAGAGGAAGCGACCAACAATCTTTTGGTGGAAGGGCAAAAATAAAAGCTCAATACGGTAAATTCCGTTTCGGTACAAATGTTGGCATTTCACACATCCTGTACAATCTCGTTCCTACGGAGGACAGATATACCAAGGAAACAATCATCGCCACGTCTACAATGGCAGCTCCCGTCATGCCTATATATAATGAAGATGGTTCCTATAATTTTGACCATTACAGATGGTCGTACAAGCAGCCTCAGTTGATCAACCCGGTTGCTCTTGCAAATCTGCGGGAAGACAAGATGAAGCGCAATAACGTAACATCAAATACTTATATTGAATATGATATCATAAAGGGTTTGAGATTTAAAACCGAATTCAGCACGGATCTCAACACCTTTCGCAGAAACATTTTCCGTCCCTCGACACTCCCTACAACTGTAAATAAAACTCCTCCATCAATTCCGTCCGGCACTACTCGCACGAAAGACAGTTTTGGGTGGGCATGGGAAAGCACGCTCTCTTTCGACAGAAAATTCAATCGCGTGCATAATGTAAACGCTGTGTTGGGATATAGCATGCAAAAGGAATCATTGGACAATAGTTCATTTACGGCAACAGACTTTGCCAATGACCTTGTTCACACCCTGAATTATGCCAATGTGGCATCTTCGTGGAGCACATCGCGTCAAGCTTGGTCTCTGATGTCATTTATAGCACGCGCGCAATATAATTATGATCACAAATATTTGGTTTCGGCAGCTATACGTGCTGATGGGTCTTCAAGATTCGGAAGAAACAACCGATGGGGCTATTTCCCTTCATTTTCAGCAGGATGGTATCTGTCGGAAGAAGATTTCCTCAAGGAGCAGACATGGCTGAACACTCTTAAGATTCGTGCGAGTTATGGTGTTTCAGGAAATTTCAGTATCGGAAACTATGAATATTACAGTAATCTCTCACGAGATAATTATGTTGTTGGAACGGGGACAGGCAACAAGGTCACAGGTCTGTATCCATCATCGGAAGGCAACCCCGATCTTGGATGGGAGAAAACTGCAATGACCAATATCGGTATTGACTTCGGTGTTCTCAATATGCTTCGTCTTGAACTTGACTTCTATAATTCGAATACTTCAGATATGCTTCTAAATGTGAGAGTCCCCGAGCTTTCCGGTTATAGCTATGTACGTAAGAATATCGGCAAGGTAAACAACAAAGGATTTGAAGCAACTCTTACCTCATCCAATAGATGGGGAGATTTCTCAATGACAAATAGTTTCAACTTCTCGCTCAACCGTAATAAGGTAGTCGACTTGGGCGGTCAACAGGAAATGGTAGACGTATATCAAAATGTTTTGTATTTTATAACCAAAGTAGGAGAACCAATAGGCAATTATTATACGCTTGTTCAGGACGGAGTATTCATGAACCAGCAGGAGATAGATATCGCTAATGATCTGCAGGACAAAAGGATTGCAAAAGTTGAAGGCGCGAAACCCGGAGACATGAAGTTTGTAGATCAAAATGGAGATGGAGTCATCACAGGGGAAGACAAAGCGATCACGGGGAACTATATGCCGGATTTCACATATGGTTTCAGCACAGCTATGACATGGAAATGGTTTGACCTCAGCGCTGCATTCCAAGGTGTCTATGGCAATGAAATTGCCAATATACAGCGTCGTTACATAGACAATATGGAGGGAGGAGGCAATTCTCTCGGAGATGCCCGCAACAGGTGGAGGTCACCCGAGAATCCAGGTGACGGCAAAACTCCTCGTGCAAACAGGAGTGCGACAGGAATGAACGGTCAAATTTCCACATGGCATATTGAGGATGGTTCCTATCTTAGAATATCGAATATTACTTTCGGTTTGTCTTGTCCTGACAAATGGAAGAAAACACTTGGTGTGAATACCTTAAGATTATATTTTACAGCCTATAATCCTTTCACATTCTCAAAGTACAGCGGTTATAACCCGTAAGTAAGCAACAGCACGAATCCTCTTATGCCCGGTAT
>CAMWMW010000247.1 GCA_947175455.1 uncultured Porphyromonadaceae bacterium
TTATGTGCTCGGAATTGATATGGGTGGAACCAACACGGAGTTTGCCGTTGTCAATGCCCGGGGTGAAATAGTTGACCGCGATTCAATTTCGACAGTTGGTCATCGGGATATTTATGATTATGTCGCTCGTCTCAAAAGCGGAGTGGAGGCTCTTGTGAAGCGCAGCAATACGCGCGGTTGTCTGCGGGGCATCGGTGTCGGTGCTCCTTGCGCCAACCGCTATACGGGATGCATAGAGGCTGCGACGGATCTTCCTTGGCCTTCGCCTATTCCGCTTGCCGCATTGCTTGAGCAGGCTTTCAGTCTGCCGGTGTCAATCACCAATGATGCCAATGCCGCCGCTGCCGGTGAGATGGCTTATGGCAGGGCGCGTGGCTTGAAAAACTTTATCATGGTAACTCTGGGTACGGGCGTGGGTAGCGGTATTGTGTGTGACGGACATCTGCTTTCCGGCACTCGCGGGTTTGCCGGGGAGCTGGGTCATGTGGTTGTCAGAGGCAATGGCGACAGACTATGCGGCTGCGGCAGGTATGACTGTCTTGAAACCTACTGTTCCGCCAAAGGGGTGGTCCGGACGGCAAAAGAATTGCTTGGCAGCCGGAAAGACACTTCGGAACTGCGGGCTATCCCCGAAGATTCGCTTACGGCGAAAGCCATATGTGATGCGGCACGCAGGGGTGACGCCATCGCAAATGAGGTCTATGATTTTACAGGCCGCATGCTTGGGAAAGCGTGTGCGGATTTCGCCGCTTTTACTGATCCGGAGGCTTTTATTCTTTTCGGAGGTGTGGCAAAGGCCGGCAGTCTTATTGTTGAACCGATGCGTGAAGCTATGGAAGAAAATATGCTGCATCTGTATAAAAACCGGGTGGAGATTCTCTTCTCTTCGTTAAGCGATGCAGAGGCGGCATTGCTCGGAGCTTCCGCCTTGGCTTGGGATATGTCTGAAATTTAGTGAACTTTTATTTGCAAAATTAGTGTTATATTGGTAATTTTGTATTTTCGGACAAAATTGTTTTCTCTTGTCATGAGGATATATGCATATGAATTGCGTTATGAATAAGGGAGACAATTATAAAAATATATGTTATGAAAAAGCCGGATCGTTTACTTGCAGAAAAACTGCTACAGATTAGCGCGATAAAGTTGCAGCCTGAGAGCCCGTTCGTCTGGGGTACAGGTTGGAACTCACCTATATATATCGAGAATCCACGCCTGCTTTCATATCCTGATATCCGGAATCTTATCAAGATAGAGATGGCGAAGGAGATAATAGAGCATTTCTCGGATGTGGATGCCATTGCAAGTGTCTCCACGGGCGCAATACCTATGGGCGCGATAGTGGCGGACGCTCTCGGCGTGCCGTTCCTGTTTGTGCGTTCCACACCGAAAGACCATGGTCTTGAAAACCTTATCGAAGGTAATCTCAAGCCCGGTCAGAAAGTTGTTCTTGTTGACGATCTCATATCTACCGGGGCAAGTTCAGTCAAAGCATCCGAGGTCATACGTCTTGCCGGCGGCGAGGTGCTCGGACTTACCGCGATATTCAATTACGAGTTTCCGATGGCAGTTAAACGTCTTCGTGATGAGAATATTTCGCTAATACCTTTGGTGAATTATTCCTCGATGCTTGAAGTTGCCCTTGAAACAGAATATATACGTCCTGAGGACATAGACACTCTTCAGGAATGGCGCAAGGATCCTGCCAACTGGGTTCCCGGCGACAGGGAATAATATGATTAACCTGATAAATATCAACATCACCATATGGCAACATACAGAAGTGAGGATGTGACGCTTGGCGCTCCCGCCGAGACCGTATTTCTTAAACTCGACAATCTTCAGGGTCTGGGCGAGATGATCAGGAATGCTCCTGCTGAGCAGATTCCTGCAGACAAGCGTGATATGCTTGAAAAAATTGAAGTTACAGCCGACACGATATCTTTTCCCGCCGGTCCGATGGGGGCTATTACACTACGCAAGACGCAGAGTGTGAGTCCGTCGCTGATACGGCTTGAGGGAGAGGGCACACCTGTGCCGATGTCGCTGAGCCTTCATATAATCCCGATGGGAGATGTCACAAGTTCAGCCTATGTTGAAATCGACTTGCAGATTCCTGCTATGTTGAAGCCGATGGTCAGCGGGCCCCTTAATAAAATGACTTCGGAATTCGCCAACATGCTGAGGGCGGTTCCATTCAATTAAACGTTTTGAATATATTCAGAGCGGCTGTTGCCGCTATATCAATGTCAGTTGTCCTTTTGATGTCGGGTTGTCACACAGTCGATGACGAAAGGATACCGGCGGTGCCGGTCAGCATAAATCTCGCGGATGCCGGACTCTGGAACACTTACGGTGTGTCGGGGTTCGGTCTGTTCCGTTATTTCATTCCCCAGACAGGAGAGCCTGCCGGGTTCCGTTATACCGCCAATACGGCGACAGGTTTCGGAGGAGTGTTGCTGATAGGGGGGATGGATCCTTTCTCTACAGAGACGAATGTTCCGCTTGCCTATGACCTTGCCTGTCCGGTAGAGTGCGATCCGAATGTCCGTGTAGGTGTGGATCTTTCCACATTCGAGGCTGTCTGTGGCAAATGCGGTTCGCATTATGATGTCACCATGCAGGGAGGCGCCCCCGTTTCGGGTCCGGCCTCGCAGGGTAAACATAAATACGGTCTCAGCAGGTATCAGTGTCTGCGGTCAACATCGGGAGGCTATGTTATAACCAGATGATTATTTGATGCGATGGGTATTCTCGAAGGTATATTGTATACGATGTGGCGGGGGCTCGCCATCGGCATCATAATCTCCGCACCGATGGGTCCCGTCGGCATACTGTGTGTGCAACGCACCCTTGACAAGGGGCGCAGAACCGGGTTATATACGGGTGTGGGAGCGGCGATTTCAGATCTTCTTTACTGTCTGCTTACCGGCTTCGGGCTTTCTTTTATCGAAGAGTTTCTTGAACGAAACAGTAATATAATCCAGCTTCTCGGAAGTCTTGTGCTTATCGGCTTCGGAGTCTATCTGTTCAAGTCGAATCCTTCGCGCAAGCTGAAAAAGCCATCGGAACAAAAGATTCCTGCCGGAAGAAACATCTTGAACGGTTTTCTTTTTACCGTTTCCAATCCTTTGATAATCTTTCTGATAATTGGTCTTTTCGCACGGTTTAATTTCCTTATGCCGGAAATCCGTTTTTATCATTACATCATAGGATTCATTTTTATCTTTCTCGGTGCCTTGTTATGGTGGTATGTCGTGACTTTTTTTGTCGACAAGGTCCGCGCGCATTTCAATCTTCGTTCAATGTGGCTTGTCAACAAGATCATAGGCGGTGTGATTTTTCTTTTTGCCATAGTAGGTATAATCACCGCCGTAACCGGTATTGCCTCGGCGTCCGCTCCCTCCGTATATATGAACAGGCACAGAGGTTTCACCGGTTTTGCAAATGCCTCTGATTCGGCATTTCTTGTGGAAAACAGGGGTAAAGATATTCTGTATGATATTGTCGCCGCGCCTCCGGGGCGGAATCTTACATGGAAATTCCGGGCGGCAGAGCTGTCCGGTTCGGAATGGGGCATGGTTCTGAAAGGGAAAGAGACGTTTGTCATATCGCTTAAAAAAGTTGACGACAGATTTGACGAGACATATTCG
>CAMWMW010000248.1 GCA_947175455.1 uncultured Porphyromonadaceae bacterium
GCGTAAAAGTCCTCATGTGCTGCGCCACACTTTCGCCACATCAATGCTCAACGACGGAGCATCGCTTGATGCCGTGAAGGAATTTCTGGGACACTCATCTCTCGCCACCACGCAGATATATACACACCTCTCTTTCAACGAACTTAAAAAATCTTATGCCGCCTCACACCCGCGTGCGAAATCGAATGCTGAAAATTTGTGAAAATTTTTATTAAAAACATAAGCAAAATTTCAGATTTATTGTTTATCTTTGTAAAAACGGATGTCTCAGGGCAACCCACGCAGAACGGAGGCGCAGCCGCAATACGGACCGCACTCCATAGTATTAACCCATAAAAACCTTATGTTATGGAAGCTACAATTCAAGCAATTCATTTCGACATCTCCGAAAAACTCGTCTCCTTCATCAATAAGAAAATAGATAAAATGTCCCGCCATTACGAATCGATCACCGATGCAGACGTGACTCTGAAGGTAGTGAAACCGGAGACATCCATGAACAAGGAAGCGCAGGTGAAACTGACAGTGCCGCAGACTCCCGATTTGTTCGCTTCCAAGATAGCCGACACATTTGAAGAGGCTGTGGACCTTTGTCTGCGAGCCCTTGAGCCTCAACTTGAAAAACTTAAAGACAGAAGCTGACAAAAGTGAACGCCAAGCGCAACGAAATACACTCAAAGCTCCCCAAAAGGCTGCTCTACAGCCTTTTGGGGTTGGCTTTTATCATAATAGCGTTTCTTCTCCTGCTTTATCCCGTTGTTATCGAACGCACGGAAAAAGCCGCTGTAATACGTATTCCCGCCAATGCCACGAGCGCGATGGTCCATGACTCTATCGCCAAATATTACGGCAAAGGATTCGCCTCAAAGGTCATAAGACTATGCAAGGTCCGCGGCACAGACTTCGCCGCCCGCCACGGAGCCTATGAGATTCCGGAAGGCTCCAACGCCCTGACGGCAATGAGGCGTCTCACACGCGGCGGTCAGACTCCCGTCAGAATCACGATAAACGGATTCCGCGACATAGACCTGCTCTGCAAACGAATCGCGGCAAAAATGGAATTTACCGAACACGACCTGCACGAGGCTCTTGCCGACCCCGCCGTGCTTAAACCATACGGTCTTGACTATAATCAGGCAATGGCTCTGTTCCTCGATGACACCTATGAAGTCTACTGGACCACATCTCCTCAGGAACTGATTGCAAAAATCGGCCGCAATTATTCCTCTTTCTGGAACGACACAAACATAAAGAAAGCCGAAACGCTCGGTGTCACTCCCGCAGAGATAATGACCGTCGCCTCCATTACAGACGAAGAGACCAACAGACTTTCGGAAAAGGGGACAATCGGCAGACTATACATAAACAGGCTAAGGAAGGGGATGCGACTTCAGGCAGACCCGACGGTGAGGTTCGCGCTCAAGGATTATTCAATCAGACGCATAACCAGAAAGCATCTCGGAGTTGAATCCCCATACAACACATACTTACACAAAGGACTCCCCCCCGGACCCATACGCACGACCTCGCGTGCCACACTTGACGCTATTCTCGACAGCGAACCCAACGACTACCTCTACATGTGCGCCAAAGAAGACTTCTCCGGGACCCACAACTTCGCAACCGGCTTCGAAGAACACTCCCGCAACGCACGTCTGTATCAGAAAGCACTCAACGCACGCGGGATTCGATGAACAGACGACACCCCGGCGAACACTAATAAACTTTCAACAAACCGTTACAGTTATATCGATCTACACATGGCAAGACCGTTTATAACCATTGCATTGATTTTCATTATGCTTATCGCCCTCCCGGCAAAAGGGGCGGAACCGACTGATTCCGTTGAATCGCGCGACTGGTGGCAGCTGCTGAAGAAAGGACAGCTGAACCTTGCCGACACAACAGTCATATACCCCAGATTTCTCGGTTTCTGCGTAAACGTCTACAACTGGGCGGACAAGACTTTCAATTCCTATGACACCGACTATGTCACAGGAACGGGACGCAGATGGAAAGCGCGCGTCGTCTCCGACAACTGGGTAGACTCCTATTACCTGAACATCGAGAAAAAGATGCCTGTAAGAATGATGAGCGACCTATACTGCAACGCCGGGGCATACATACAGTATATGGCTGTAAGCGTAGGCTACTCCCTGGACATGAGTAACATCATCGGCAACAAACCCTCCAACCACAAAAAACTCGAATTCGGATTCAACTGCGCGAGATTCAACGCGGAATTCCACTATTGGGAAAACACCGGAGGCACATTCATCCGTACTTTCGGAAAATTCAACAACGGACATCTTATTAAAAAGACTTTTCCCGGAGCGACTCAAAAAACAATCGGCGTAAACGCCTACTACTTCTTCAACAACCGCAAATTCGCGATGGGGGCGGCATATAACTTTTCCAAATATCAGAAAAGAAGCGCCGGCTCGGCAATAATAGGATTCAACTACAACAACCTCGACATAACGATGGATCTCAACCAGATTCCGAACGAACTGAAGCCTTACCTGACCATCGACCCTCACATATACAGATTCCACTACAATTCATACTGCCTCATGAGCGGATACAGTTTCAACTGGGTGCTCAATCCGCACCTTCTCTTCAATATCTCCGCCTTTCCGGGCATCGGATACACCCATGCTTATGAAGATTCCGCAGAGAAAGGGATGAAACTCTTCGCCATGACGCTCAAAGGTCAAGGCTCGCTTACATACAATCTGGGAGACTTCTTCGTATGCGCCGTTGCAAAACTTGACGGCAACTGGTATAACTCCGGCAACTTCTCTCTCTTCTCTTCGGTAGAGAACGCGCAGGTCAGCGTAGGCGTGAGATTCTGACACTCAAATTCACAATGCAGGAAGACACTCTGGAAACATGACGGACAACAGACACAAGACATCGGAGACCGACGAGACATTCATGAGACGCGCACTGGAACTGGCTACAAGAGGAGCCGGTTTCGTATCGCCCAATCCAATGGTAGGCGCTGTCATAACCGCACCCGACAACCGGATAATCGGCGAAGGGTGGCACCGGGTCTACGGCGGTCCACATGCCGAAGTCAACGCAATCGCGTCGGTAAAAGCGGAAGACGAGCATCTTCTCCCTCTTTCAACAATATACGTTTCTCTTGAACCTTGTTCGCATTACGGCAAAACACCTCCGTGCAGCAAACTCATTATCGAGAAAAAAATCAAACGCGTGGTCACAGGCATGAGAGATCCTTTCAAAGAAGTCAGCGGCAGAGGAATAAAGATGCTGAGAGAAGCCGGCATAGAGGTAGTCGAGAATGTGCTTGAAAAAGAGTGTCTTGCCCTGAACAGACGGTTTGTCACAGCCCACACCTTGCGCCGTCCGTTCATACAGCTCAAATGGGCGCAGAGCGCAGACGGTTTCATCGGAGCCTTCACTTCCGCCGGGGCACCGTGTCCGGTTTCATTGTCCAATCCTTTGTCCCTTGTCGAAATGCATCGCGAACGCTCGCTGACAGACGCCATACTCATCGGCACTGACACCGTCATTTCCGACAATCCCTCACTGACAACACGGCTGTGGCCGGGCAACTCCCCCCGCCCTGTACTTTTCGCATCAGACAGAATACCCCCCCACGCCGCCGTCATGACA
>CAMWMW010000249.1 GCA_947175455.1 uncultured Porphyromonadaceae bacterium
ACTCATAACCGTGGAAGTTCTCAAGGAAGCTTTCGAGAAGAAGGGGAAGGGAGCGGTTTTAAATGTGACCGTCACATACCTTTACAAACTTCTTCTCGACAAGTTGCTCGCCCTCCGTCAGAATCAGGATTCCGATTATTCGCTCATGACCCAGATTCTGAAGGCGAAGATTCTGTTTGAGAAATCGATATTCCCCGCCGCTCTCGAGATTCTTGAGAAAGTGAAGCATGAAGCCGCCGCACTTGAGAAAAACGAGGCGCTGATAATGGCTTCCCGGCTGGAACTTGATTATCTGCATTATCTCAACATGCCGGATATATCGGAAGAAGACCTCATCAACAGGCATTACAGCCTTAACACAGCCTTGTCCAATCTCGGCAATCTATACGAACAGTCGGCGTTGTACGAGCTGCTGACGCACCGTATCATCTTCAAGGGTTCCGTGCGCACATCGAGTCAGAAAACATCGCTCAACGACCTTGTCTTCACCGAGCAGAATCTCGTGAGGAAAGCCTCTACGAGTTTCGAGGCGCAGAAACATCATCTTCTGTTTCAGTCGGCGTTCCTGATGGCGGTCGGCGACGAGCAGTCTGCCTCGGATGTCCTAATGCAGCTCAACAGACTCATAACCGAGTATCCGGCTATCGGGAATCCGCTTTTTTACCTTGCCATAATCGAGAATATGCTTGAGAATCTGCGCGAGACGCGGAGATATGACCAGATACCGGTGTTTATCGAGCGTCTGTCGGCGATAAGTCATCCGTCGCAGATGGTGATGATGCACATCGGCGCTCTCGCCGGACTGTACAGGCTGTTGCCGCTTCTCGACAGGGGAGAGTTTCACAAGGCGAAAGAATTCATCGACAGAAGCGAGGTGCTTCAGCCTTCCTCGATAGAGAAACTGAACCCTGTGCTTGAGTCCAAGATCTCACTATATGTGGCTCTGGTGCACATAGGTCTAAAGGATTACAGACGGGCAAGAAAGACTCTTGTGCTTGCCATGCTCAACAAGACATGCGATCTCCCTATCCACCGTATACTGCGCATAACCGGTCTTATCATTCATCACAAGATGAATGACTCCGATTATATCTATTCGGAATCGCGGTCTATAAAACGCGAGATAGCCAAGTCCGGCAAAGCCTACAGGATGGAATCGCTGATACTCGATGTGGTAGGGAAGAGTTCGTATGCGCTCATGTCCACGCAGAAGCGCGAACAGATATGGGGAAAGATAAAGCCGCGCCTCGACGACATCCGCCAGGATGTGTTCGAAGCGCAGCTTCTGAAGATTTTCGATTTCTCAGCATGGATAGAATCCGAGATTCTGCGCACTTCCTTCGGGGAGACACTGCGCAGGAATCTGGAGTCGGGTATTCGGTATTGATTTTATAATATATTCTAAATCAAACCGTTAGATGCATCGGGGGGGGGTAAGGAGCCTTTCCACTTCATAGCGGTAGGGTATGGCATCCATCATGCCGTCGCGCGAAACCTGCAGAGCGGCTGCCGCACTTGCCATTCTCATGGCGGAAAGAAGGTCTTTGTTCTCGCTTATCGCCACGCATACTGCCGCGCAGAACACGTCGCCCGCTCCGGAAGTGTCCTTGACATCCGCGTCAAAGGCTTCGATGACATGTGTCTCTCCGTCACGGAGCATCAGGGCACCGCGGTGTCCCATTGTTATGATAACCGTTTCAACTCCTTTGTCCGCAAGTTTTCTCGCCGCCTCTTCTGCCGATTCGAAATCATTCACATCAACGCCTGTGAGCTTTGAAGCCTCGCTGCGGTTGGGAATCATTATTGAAGCAAGCCGGAAAAGCTCATCCGGAAGCGTCTGCTGGGGAGACGGGTTGATGATCACCGGCACACCGCTTTCAGATGCGATTCTTGCCGCGTAAAGCGCCGTCTCCAACGGTGTCTCCAGCTCTATGAGCAGAACTTTGGCATCCATTATCTCGCTTCGTGTCTTGTCTATCTCTTCAAGCGAAAGAGTGGTGATGCTCCCCTGGGCAAGCGAGATATATTTCTCACCGGCGTTGTTGACCATGATCAGTGCGACTCCCGAAGGGTTGTTGGCATCCGAAAAGATGTAGTCAGTGCGTATTCCTTCGGAAGAGAACATCTGTTTTGCCTGCCGTCCGAAGAGGTCATTTCCTGTTTTGGTTATAAGGCTTACCGAGCCTCCGAGACGGGAGGCTGCTATAGCTTCGTTGGCACCTTTGCCGCCCGGACAAATCCTGAACCTGCCACCAGCCACGATGTCTCCCACTGAGGGGAGGACATCGGTCTGGATGGTCATGTCGGTGTTGGTGCTTCCTATTACAACTATCTTACACACAATCTATAGTTTTTTAAGGACTGAACAGTTTCTTATTTGCCGAGGTTGGCGCCGAGTTCCAGCAATCTTGCACGCAGTGCACCGGTGTCGACCTTGTCTACGCCGATGTTTTCCTTTGCGGCAATAGCGGCGGCAGTGCCGGCAGCCTGACCGAGACCCATTACCGATGCCTGCACACGCACCGATGCCGATGCGACTCCGTCAGCGGAGAAATTGCGTCCTGCCACAAGAAGATTGGGGAACGACGGGGCATAGAGGGAACGGTAGGGCACAAATCCGGCGTCTTTCATAAACTGGCAACGCTGGCTGGTGCTGTTTGCTGAATGTATGTCGACAGGATGGCATCCTCTGGCGACAGAATCCGGGAAGTCGATTGCCTCAAGATATTCCTCGCCCGTAAGGGTGTGGGCGCCGAGAATGCGGCGTGTCTCGCGAATGCCCGTCATCGGGGCTGTGGCTATGAGTTCCGCGTTTCTGAAAGCCGGTATGTATTTCCGCAGCAGTTCTGTGTATCTGTGGGCGTTCTCACGCAAAAGGCATTCCATCTCTCCGGCAACGCGGTTGTCGGTCATGTCTGCGAAATGGCGGGTCATGTTCACCAGCACTATGCCGTCGGCGAGTATGCCGCAATACCATGGACCGCCGAACATCGGGACATCTTCCGTGCCCTCCTCGCGCAGTTTTGTGAAGAGGTCGCGTATCATGAGGTCATGATAGTTCACGCCCTGCTGTGAATGACGTATCATCGGGAGTGCGTCGGTATCCACACCCGAAAGCATGAATATCAGCGACGCGGGCTGGAGCTGTTCAGGCACAGGTTGCATCGGAACCCCGGCAATCGCGGCAAGATCGCTGTCGCCTGTGGCATCTATGAAGTATCGCCCTGCAATCGCTTCCGCACCGTTCTTGTTGTCGATGATGACATACTTGATACAGCTGTTTCCATCGGAGTCTTTCTCACATCCCGCTCCGGTTATATAGGAGTGGAAATATATGTCGACTCCGGCTTCCTTGAGCATACGTTGCGCCACAAGCTTATATTTCTCGGGAGAGAAAGTGATGTTGCCGAGAGGTTTCTCCTCCCGCGCTCCGCCGATAGCGGCGAGGCGTTCCACAAACTCCCACGGCAGACCGTCGATTATGCGTCTGCCGTTGTAATTGAACACACTTATCGGAGCCACAAGTCCTGCGGTAGCCATCCCTCCGAGAAAGCCGTACCGTTCGATAAGACATGTTTTCGCGCCTTCGCGTGCCGAAGCCAGGGCGGCGATTATTCCGCCCGGTCCGCCACCGCATACCAC
>CAMWMW010000250.1 GCA_947175455.1 uncultured Porphyromonadaceae bacterium
TCATCAACCAGTGCGGAGATATCCGCCTCGACCTGAGTGTTGAGTACCGTGCAACACTCTTCTGGATTCTGGAGGGCGCCCTTTTCGTGGATGCCGGGAATATATGGACAATCCGCAATTATCCCAACCAGCCCGGAGGAATGTTCAGGTTTAATTCGTTTTATAAGGAGATAGCAGCCGCATATGGTGTCGGTCTGCGCCTTGACTTCAACTATTTCTTACTCCGCTTCGATATGGGAATGAAAGCTCACAACCCCGCCTTGGGACAGGAACCCTGGCCTCTGATTCATCCGGACTGGCACCGCGACCACTCCTTCCATTTTTCCATAGGCTATCCTTTCTGAACCGGCTTAACCCAATCGGCATAAAAAACAGACCCAAATGAAAAAATTAGTGATTTTCGACCTCGACGGCACTCTTCTCAACACCATCGCAGACCTCGGCAATGCCTGCAACTACGCTTTGCGCACTCTCGGTTTCCCTGAGCATGCTCTGCCGACCTACCGCTATATGGTGGGCAACGGTGTCAGGAAACTCATAGAACGTGCTGAGCCGGATGCCGACGAGGAAACTGTGGAACGCCTGCTGTCGCTCTTCCGTGAATACTATGGAGAACACGCAACGGACCACACATCTCCTTATGAAGGGATCCGCGAGATGCTTGCAGAACTGCATGAAAACGGTGTTGCATTGGCTGTGGCGACCAATAAATACCAGGCGGCTGTAGACAGGATAATTCCGCACTTTTTCCCCGACATACCGTTTGTGGCGGTCTTGGGACAGGTGGAAGACCGCCCCGTGAAGCCGGATCCATCGATTGTGTTCGCAATCCTCAACAAATACCCCACACCAAAAGCGGATGTGCTCTACGTAGGCGATTCTGCGGTGGATATGGAAACGGCACGGAGGGCATGCGTCGAATCCGTCGGTGTCACCTGGGGGTTCCGCCCCGTCTCCGAACTTCGCGGTGCATATGCGGACCATATCGTGTCGGCAACCTCAGAAATACTCTCGATAGCCGGTATACGGCAATAACATATAACGAATCTGAAAAGAATCAAAAGCCATGACTTACTCACAAAAATTCTTCAATTCGGCAAATGAGTCGAACCCTGAGGGTGAACTCGCCGTAAATATCCTGGTGGGCAATATTATCGAGATAGCCACCGCCCATGCCAATATGCTCGGAATCGGAAACCCGGCGATGGCACATCTTGGCGCGGGCTGGGTGCTTTCCCGCCTTACCATCGAGATGAGACGTTATCCCAAGTGCAACACTTCATATGTTCTGAAGACATGGGTTGAAAACTGGAACAGACATTTCTCCACCCGCGATTTCTCCGTAGAGGATGAAGAGGGAAACATTCTGGGATACGCACGGTCGGTATGGATGGTACTTGACATGACCACCCACGACAATTTCGGTCTTGCCCACCTCTCTCTGCCTGAAGAGTCGGTATACGGAGACCCCTGCCCCATAGCTCCCCAGACAAAACATACGGATATCCTACCCTATCTTACACAGGAAAGCGACGTTCATCCCAGGGCGTTGAAAGCAAACGTTCCTGATGCCGAATATACGTTCAAATACAACGACATCGATTTCTACCGCCATGTCAATACAGTGAGATACATCACGATTCTGCTCAACCGCTATTCTCTCGACGAGTTCGACAGAAATTTCGTGAACCGGCTTGAGATGTCGTTTCTGCATGAGGGAAGCTTCGGTGACACCGTAAGCATATTCCGGCATAACTCCTCCCCTCTCGAATCAGCGTTCTCCCTCGTATCGCACAAGACAGGAAGACCGGTGATATTCGCCAGACTTACACTTGCCCCACGCTGACATTTATCGCCCGACAGTGAAAAGTCTGCACTTGATGTGCACGCCGGAGAGCGTAAATTTGCATCATACAGTAATATTATCATTTGCTTATGTGCAGCCATTCTCATGAACACCACTGTTGCGGACATACTCACGCGCAGAATCATACCCCTCATGGAAAGAACGACATACTTTCCATCTACAAAGCCGAGATATTCTCCGCTCTGATGCTTGCCGTGACTCTGATTCTCGAACACTGCGGTGTGCTGCGGCGACTTGCCGAAGCCGCAGGATGCGCGGTGTCGATTCCAGAGATAATACTATACACCGTCGCGCTCCTTCCCGTTGGTCTGCCGATACTCGGAGAATCCTGGGAGACATGGAGGAAAGGACGCTTCATGAATGAATTCACGCTGATGGTCGCAGCGGCTGTCGGCGCGTTTGTAATCGGTGAATACCCCGAGGGCGTGGCAGTGCTGCTCTTCTATTCATTCGGCGAAAAGATGGAAGACACAGCCTCCGATGATGTCAGACAACGCATCAGGGCACTTCTGGGGCGACTGCCGGAGGAAGCCGTTGTCAGACTCGACGGCAAACTGGAGAAAGCAAGTCCCAAGAATCTCAAGCCGGGGGCTGTGCTTTTCGTTCGCCCCGGTGAAAGAGTGGCAATCGACTCCATTCTCCTCGGCGACAAGGATGTGGAATTCGACACCTCCGCCATAACGGGGGAATCTGTGCCACGCACATACCGCCCGGGAGAGGAGATTTCATCAGGCATGATACCGGTGGATCAGGCAGTGGATGTCAGAACCCTGCGGTCGTTCTCCGATTCCTCGATGAGCCGGATAATGAAAATGATAGAAGAGGCGCAGGCTTCCAAGTCCCCGACTGAAAACCTGTTGCGCAGAATCACAAGGTGGTACACCCCGGTGGTCTTCACTCTCGCTTTGCTTCTCTTCTTCACTCCATGGATCATAGATGCGGTATCGGGCAACGCGTTCGAATGGATGAAATGGCTGCGCCGCTCGCTTGTGTTTCTGGTATGTTCCTGCCCCTGCGCGTTAGTCGTAAGCATACCGCTCAGCTACTTCGCCTCATTGGGAAATGCCTCGCGACGCGGCATCCTCTTCAAGGGTTCGAAATATGTTGACAGCATGAGAGACATAGACACGGTTGTCTTCGACAAGACCGGCACGCTTACCACCGGCAAGTTTCACGTCTCCTCTATAAGAGCGGCTGACGGAACGGAGCCTTCACAACTGCTCTCCATAGCCGCGTCACTTGATGCGGAATCGGGTCATCCTCTTGCGGAAGCCATACTGTCGAAAGCTCGCGCCGAAAGAATCGTGACAGCCAAGGCGGAGAATATCAGGACTGTATCACACGGCATAACCGGAATCATCGGAGGAAAGACGGCTGCGGCGGGATCCCGCACGCTTATGAGGCGACTCGGCATAACTGTGCCTGAATCGCATACAGACGCATCTGAAATCTGTGTATCACTCGACAACTGTTACATAGGCTCCATCTATCTGCTCGACACCATCAAGCCGGAAGCGGCGGAAGCCATACGCCGGCTTCATTCCCTCGGCGTGAAATCAGTGGAGATTCTCTCCGGCGACAGAGAAGAGGCTGTAAGGCGCGTGGCACGTGAGACAGGCGCGGATTCATATCATGCCGCTCTTCTTCCCGAAGATAAAAAAGACATCATAACGGAGATGAGGCGCAAAGGAAACAAAGTTGCGTTTGCCGGAGACGGAATAAACGATGCCCCGGCAATAGCAGCCGCCGACGCCGGCATTGCCATGGGAACAC
>CAMWMW010000251.1 GCA_947175455.1 uncultured Porphyromonadaceae bacterium
TGTGAGGCCCTTTAATGACTCGCTTGCGAGCACGATTCTTCTTTATTCCTTTGTTATTTTTGCCGGAATTTATCTCGGCAAGATTAAGATTTTTGGAATATCGCTTGGTGTCACGTTCGTGTTGTTCGTAGGTATTATTGTCGGGCATTTCGGTTATCAGGCTGATAACAACGTATTGCATTTCCTTCGGGAATTCGGATTGATATTGTTTATCTTTTCGATAGGTATGCAGGTCGGACCGGGTTTCTTCTCTTCATTTAAAGACGGAGGTGTTAAAATGAATCTGCTTGCAGTGACAGGAATTTGTCTGAATGTTGTCATAATGCTGGCGATTTACTTTATTCAGGGCGGTGCGTCCGGAGATACTTCAATATCTCAGCTTGTCGGCATCATGAGTGGCGCAGTCACGAACACCCCCGGTCTTGGAGCAGCGCAGCAGACATATTTACAGGTGAATGCGGAAGGATATGATGTGAGTCAGCAGATGTCGATGGGATATGCCGCCGCATATCCTCTCGGAGTGGTCGGAATAATAATCACCATGATTCTTATCAGAAAATTCTTTAAAATTGACACAAATGCTGAAATTGCTGAAATAGAGCATGATGAGAAAAGCTCAATGCTTGCTCCCCATATCGTTTCCCTGCGTGTTACCAACCGTATGGTTGACGGTCTTTCGATGAAGAAACTTCATACTCTGATATCTTGTGACTACGTTATTTCAAGAATCGAGAAACCGGACGGAACTGTCATCATACCTAAATCGGAGGATGAGATAAACTATGACGACATCTGTCTTGTGGTATGCTCTCAGAAAGATGAAGAGATGTTTACCAGATTTATAGGTCCGGTTATCGAAAAGACATGGGAACGAGAAAAGGGTCCCGTGGTATCGCGCCGTATTCTTGTAACCAAGACAGAGTATAACGGAACCAAACTTGGTTCCATGCGCTTGCATTCCGCTTATAACCTCAATGTTACAAGGGTTAACAGAGCTGGTGTGGATCTTGTTGCCGGTCCTAATCTCCGTCTGCAGATGGGCGACAGACTGACGGTTGTCGGTAAACTTGATGATATAAATAACCTTGCCAACCGTCTTGGAAACTCGATGAAACGTCTGAACGAGCCTAATCTGATAACTATGTTTATCGGCATTTTCCTCGGTATTCTTGTGGGTAGCATACCTTTGCAGTTCCCGGGGATGTCAGTTCCGATGAAACTTGGTCTTGCCGGAGGTCCGCTTGTGGTGGCAATTCTGATTGGCGCTTACGGACACAAGTTCCATCTTGTCACTTATACTAATTCTTCAGCAAATCTTCTGCTTCGCGAGATGGGAATCTGTCTTTTCCTCGCATCCGTTGGAATTGCAGCAGGAAAGGATTTCTTCGCTACGGTATTTAATACACAGGGAGCACTTTGGGTCGGTTATGGATTTATCATCACTGTTGTGCCTCTTATTGTAATGGGCATTATTGCAAGAGCAAAATTCAAGATGAATTATTTCTCTATCATAGGTATGATGAGTGGTGGCTATACAGATCCGCCGGCATTGGCATATGCCAATAAACTCGCTAACAATGACGCTCCGGCTGTAGCCTATTCCACAGTATATCCTCTTACGATGTTTATGCGAGTGATCGCCGCCCAGTTGGTAATCTTGTTTTTTGTATAACAGTAATCTTTTGTTTTAAGAAACAAGCACACATAATAAAGAATGCCGGAAACAACTTGTTTCCGGCATTCTTTATTATGTGCCTGATGCATATGTGTGTAACCTTATTTCCGTTTATTCAATGCTTTGAGCATATTCTCAAGGGTATTACGGGTCGCCGACAGTGTGTCTATTATCTTTACTCTGTTGGTCACATTACGGCGGTTGGCTTTCAGCTGCTCTTTGGCTGCATCAATCTTCAGTCCTTTGACTTTTACCAGATAATGGATAATCTTGAGAGTCTCGATGTCCTGTGGTTTATAATATCTGATGTTCGTCGCGCTTCTGCGAGGGCTGCACTCAGGGAATTCCTGTTCCCAATATCTTAATGTTGACGCAGATACTCCCAGCAATTCCGAAACATCTTTTATCTTATAATATTTTTTGTCAAATTCTTCCATATAATCAGTCCATGACGTGTCCTGCATTTTCTGCCAACTGAACCATTTCCGCATACTC
Organism: uncultured Porphyromonadaceae bacterium; assembly: GCA_947175455.1. Classification (GTDB taxonomy): domain Bacteria; phylum Bacteroidota; class Bacteroidia; order Bacteroidales; family Muribaculaceae; genus Lepagella. Next base: position 2,171 of record CAMWMW010000251.1, read on the forward strand.
CTCCGGACTCAGATCCATAAAATAATAATTTACAGGATTCTGTGGCTCATCCTTAAATCTTACTTCATAGTGAAGATGAGATCCTGTTGATTTTCCGGTAGAGCCAACTTTGCCTATCATCTCTCCCCTTTTCACTTCCTGTCCCGGTTTTACAAGAATCTCGCTCAAATGTGCGTATCTTGTCAGATAGTTGTATCCGTGAGAAATGTCAATACAATTGCCATATCCGCTTTGTCTGCCGGCTTCTGTAACTTTCCCGTCAGCTGTGGCAAAAACAGGTGTGCCTGTTTTTGCTGCGAAATCAAGACCTGTGTGAAACTTGGAGCTGCCGTAAATCGGGTCACGCCTTACGCCATATCCCGATGACATTGTGAAATCTTTGATGTTTATGGGAATCACAGATGGTATATGTGCAAGTTTGTCTTTCTGTTTTGAAGCAGTCTCCTTAAGCTGATCAAAAGAAAGAGACTGTGCATACAACTGGCGCTCAAAAAGGTCGAGACGTTGTGTCAGCAGTCTTACGAGTCCCGCATCCGGAGTGTTTTGCAGTTCCCGGTATCTCTTTTCGTTGTCGAGACCGGCGAGTCTTTGACCATAACCCACCGGATCCATCTGCATCATGACTCTGTAAAAATTATCATCTCTGTTCTGTATGTTTGCCATGACCTTGAGGGAATTGTCAAGACGCCTGTTGAGTATGTTATACTGACTTTTCAGAATTGCGTTTTCTTTTCGGAGATTTTGTTCTGTAGGCGCTTCGAAAGAATAAAAGATTACAAAATACAATCCAATGCCGATAAGCAAAGACAAACATCCTATTCGCAGGAATCCCCAGATTCTACCCTTTATCGAGGGAAACACGCGCTCGAAATTATCTGTCTCAGGATTATATATATAGTATATCTGTCGCTTCATGTAGGATATTTAATAAACTGCGGAGCTAATATGCACTGTGTAAAGAATTGTTTAAATTTGATCGAGAGGTTCATTGAGAGGATTTATTGGTGTTTTAAGATTTCGAATCAAATTTAAACAGTTTCTAAACAACTTAAATTGCAAAAATAGTAAATTATGGTTAAATTTGCAATTCAAAAATAATATTAAGACGATGTTGACATCCAAGGAAATCAGAGAATCCTTCAAAAAATTTTTCGAAGAGAAAGGCCATAAGGTAGTGCCTTCTGCCCCGATGGTGATAAAAGATGATCCCACACTTATGTTCACCAACGCCGGTATGAACCAGTTTAAGGATATAATACTCGGGAACCGCCCTGCTGAAGCCAAGAGAGTGACAGACTCTCAGAAATGTCTGCGTGTATCAGGTAAGCATAATGACCTTGAGGAAGTGGGTCATGACACATATCATCACACCATGTTTGAAATGCTCGGGAACTGGAGTTTCGGTGACTATTTCAAGAAAGAGGCGATAGACTGGGCGTGGGAATATCTCACGGAAGTCGTTAAAC
>CAMWMW010000252.1 GCA_947175455.1 uncultured Porphyromonadaceae bacterium
CTATTCGCTATAGTGTCTAAGAGCTTTGCCATCTGACGGGGAGTGGCGAGAACTTCACCCTGTCCGATTGATACCGATATGATTGAATTCGCGCTCCAGTTTCTTCCTCTGAAAGATTTGCTGTAAAACTCGGAATTGGGTAAAAAACCGCGACTTTCCGACGGAAGATCGACACCGAGCTTGTAGCCGTATCCCATTTCGACAAGGTAGTTTTTCCATTTTTCGAATTGTACAGCCGGCTTTGTTCCCCGTTTGTCTATCATATTCTTGAATCCCCAGCAGAAATAGGCATTGCATGAGGTCTGTAGCGCAGGTTTGAGAGAAATGGGTGACGCATGTCCGTGACATCCGACTTTGAGACCGTTGACGTAACCATGGTAGCAAGGATACATCGTCTGGAGGTTTATAATTCCTTCCTGAAGGAATATCAGTCCCTGGGTAGGCTTGAAAGTAGAACCAGGGGGATATGCTCCCTGCAGAGCGCGGTCATATAACGGTTTGTATGGATCTTTCACAAGCGCGGCATAATTTTTTCCGCGTTCACGTCCTACAAGCAGCGAAGGATCGTATGATGGTGAAGACACAAGTGCAAGCACCTCTCCAGTCGACGGTTCGATTGCGACTATCGCGCCTATCTTTCCTGCCATGAGTTGCTCTCCGTATTGCTGAAGATCCATGTCAATTGACAGTGTCAGATTATGTCCTGATTTGGGAGAGATGTCGTGAATCCCGTTCTCGTATTTACCCTTGATTCTTCCGTAGGCGTCCTTCATGAGAATTTCCATACCCTTCTCTCCGCGAAGCGCTTTTTCGTAGCTTTTCTCTACGCCAAGATCGCCGGTATAATCTCCTCTTCTGTAATATCTGTCTTTTTCTATATCGGTTGCCGAAACCTCACGGATATTTCCAAGAATGTTTGCTGCTGACGGAAAAGCATATTCACGCACTGTTCTTTTCTGGATGAAGAAGCCGGGAAAGAGATATAGTTTTTCCTGAAGACGGCCATAGTCTTCCTGAGAGAGATGTGAAATGAGTTTCTGGGGTGTATATGCCGAATATCCGGGATTCTTGCGGGGGTTCTTCATCTCCTCCCATTTGAACGCAAGGTCTTCTTTTGTTATTTCAAGTGCCTCGCAGAAAGCAAGAGTGTCAAAATCCTTTACGTCTTTAGGTATGATCATCACGTCATATGCGGGTTTGTTGAAGACAACGAGTTTCCCGTTACGGTCATATACAAGTCCGCGTGCCGGATAAATGACACGCTTGAAGAAAGCGTTGCTTTCCGCACTTTCCTTGTATTTGTCGTCTCCTACCTGCAGAGAGAATAACCGGATAAGATATATAAATACTATGACACATATGAAGCCGCCGATGACGTACTTCCTTTTTTCCAAATTATAATCTTTTCTCACTGTTCGTTATCAGACTGTCAATTCCAAGTAAAATCAAAAAAGTGAATACCGCGCTTGCCATGCCCATGATGAGGATTTCTTTAATATCCGCAAAGCTCAGATATTCAATTGTAAAAACCATAAGGCAATATGCCGCTGTCATAGTAAAAAGATATTTGCCATATACTCCGAAACCTACGCTTGCAAGAGAAGGCTCGATGTTCTTGGTCCGGTCATCTTTCGGAATATAGGCATAGAATACAGGTCTCTTTATTATTGCAAGCAACGTGCATGCCAATGAATTCACGCCTGCGGTATCCGAAAATATGTCCACAGCGAGTCCTGAAAAAAACGCCCATGTCAACAACCAGCCGGTGCCCAGATTCAACGGCAAGCTTATTATCACATATATGAAAACAAACACCATCGCGACATTGAAGAGCATTATGTGGTTGCATATCAGTACCTGCACAAGTATAAGGCATATGAGAATCAATATGTTCTGAACGATAATCTTTCCCATGTCAGTCTTTTTTAAGAATGTCAAAATTAGACAGAGAATCAATTTCCGCCTTATGGATATCTTTAATCACACGAACAGTGCTTAGAGATCTGAAATCAGGCATAAGTCTCACTTTGAATGTGAAAAAACTGTCGTCCTGGCTTCTGACTCTGTTAAGAATTGTTCCAACGGGAATGCCTTCGGGGAATGTCGTGGAATAGCCGCTTGTGACTATTGTGTCGCCTACCTGATATTCGACATGTCGCGGAATCTCCTCTACATAGGCTATGGATGCGTCTTCACCTTTCCAGTTCAAAGACCCTACAAAAGAGGTGTCTTTAAGTTTTACAGAGAAGTGTTGGGTTTCGTTAAGTAGAGAGATTACCCTTGCCATGTGAGGACCGGTAACGTTCACAATACCTACGACTCCATTCTGGTCAACGACTCCCATTCCCCGCTCAACACCGTCGAGACTGCCTCTGTCGATAGTGAAGAAATTCTTGGGCAACCGCGTATTGTTGTTTATCACGGCTGCGGAAACATAATCATAGCGGTCTTTGGAGGGGAGGGGAGCCAATGTGTCAGACAGCAGCACTTTATATTGTGCAAGCTGGCTTTTCAGATTCAGAACATCATTCTGCAATTGCGCGTTACTTGCCTGAAGACTTTCGTTGATTGATTTGAGATGAAAATATCCTGTGACTTGTGAAGCACCGTTATACAGTCCCCCCGATATGACATTGGCTGAGGTCAGATATACCGATTGTCGGTATCTGTTCCCCAGCACAAGCAGCATTACGCTCATCAGCACATAGAATGTGAAGACAAACCACGTGGAATAGCGTATTATAAAATTCAGGAGATTACGCATTCCTCAGAACAAATGTCGGTGTAAGGATTATCCTTAGCGAATAAGGAATGAGAACCTGTTGATGTTTTTCAAAGCGACACCTGTTCCTTTGGCTACGGCATGTAACGGATCTTCGGCGACTTTGAATTCGATTCGTATCTTATCAGTGAGTCTTTTTGCCAAACCACGGAGCAAAGCGCCGCCTCCCGCGAGGTAGATTCCATTCTTTACAATATCGGCGTAAAGCTCCGGCGGAGTCTGCTCAAGGGCGGCAAGGATAGCCGCCTCCATCTTCATGATGGATTTTTCGATGCAGTGTGAAATCTCTTCGTGGGTTACAGGCACTTCCATCGGAAGCGAAGTCATTCGGTTCGGTCCGGTTACAATGAACGGTTCCGGCGGATTCTCCAGTGTAGGCAGGGCTGAACCGACATTGATTTTTATCTGTTCCGCCATATTTGTCCCTACTTTGAGGTTGTGAACACGTCCCATGTGTTCCTGGATGTCGGCAGTCAGGTCATTTCCGGCTATTCGGATACTCTTGTTGCTGACAATTCCTCCAAGTGAGATCACAGCGATTTCAGTGCTGCCGCCACCTATGTCGACAATCATATTGCCTTCAGGAGCCTCGACGTCAAGACCGATGCCAAGAGCTGCAGCCATCGGCTCGTATATCATGTAAACGTCACGTCCGCCGGCGTGCTCGCTTGAGTCGCGCACGGCACGTATCTCAACTTCAGTCGAACCGGACGGAATACATACCACCATCCTGAGGGAAGGAGAGAACCAGCGGCGCTTGGATCCGACCATCTTCACCATGCCGCGAATCATCTGCTCCGCAGCGTTGAAGTCTGCAATCACACCGTCGCGAAGCGGACGGATCGTGCGTATGC
>CAMWMW010000253.1 GCA_947175455.1 uncultured Porphyromonadaceae bacterium
GAGCAGCATCGGAAAGAGTAAGAAAAAGATCGTATTCCGGATTGAAGCGATAAGCATTTCCCGGGAAAGAGTCGACAAACAATTCCAACTGATTATAAGCCGACTTTGAGGGAATAATACCGGCTTCAAACAGTTTGGTTTCGAAAAAGGAAGTGACTGTTCCCAATTTATCTATAGGGCAACTGACGATGATATTGAAGTTACAGTCCACAAGCCATTTTGCATCAACCGCAAGTATATCGAGAACGCCGAGAATATCGGCAGCTGCGATTTTGTTGCTCGCATCAGGCATAGACTGATGTCGTTTGGCTTTGGTCTGAAGCTTCCTAAGCAACACACGTTGATTCGGAATCTGGATAACCTGATTATAGATAATGCAATCGGCAAAAGGCACATCCGTAAAGAAGCTGAAAAGATCCCGGGAGACAGGATATCCATTTATATTCTCTGTAAGGAACGGTGTGATGACGGAGGGAAGATTGAACTCATCAATATCAACAAGCGGAATAGAACGTATGGCACGGTTTCCGATACGAAGGTGCTCATCCGAAGCTTTGAAGTTGTTCATGGAGAATGATCCATGGCGAAATTCCATTGCCATGAAACGGTGCACATACTCGTTGATTTCGTCTTTGCCCAATTCATGAAAAGAGATCTCCTTGTCATGAAGGACATCCTTGACCTTGGCTACTTTGCTTATGAAATCAAGCCACTTCTTGGAATCGAACTTTACAAACCTGTTTCTTTGCGGTTCCTGGGTTATGATGAGGTAAGTTTTTATCTCCGTATACTCCCGCCCATCAAAATATTCAAAATAACTGCGCGTAAGAAACTCCGCATCCCGAGGAATCTCCTGATGAAATTTCTGTCGGCAGAAAATATCCTGTTTTTGAAGAGCATACCCTTCGCCAAGAGTCTGAACAAGATTTGCAAGAACCCCATGAAATGTCACATATGGTTCGAAATCCGTACATAGAGTCTGAACAGGGTTGGTCATTTCAAAAAGAACCGAGGGGCAACCCTTGTCATCAAAAAGCACGGCATGTCCGTCCAACTCCTGAAGCTGAGAGAAAATATTATCAAAAACCTTGTTCTTAGCCTTAGCCATAATCAATCACGTTTGAATAAATTGTGATAAATAAAAATCCCTCTGTCTATTCGTTTATCATGCAGTCCCCGCTTCTGTTTTATAAAAATGTATACAGTACTCAGTCCAGCCATCACCACCATTACGACAAATCCTATAAATTTATCGAATATGACAGCGCACAAAAAGAAACCTAAGAAACTGAACCCAAAGGCACAAGCCGCATAAATGAGAAATCTGCCTCGAATCCCCATAAATTCCAATGGCTTCTGCAATCCTTTAAAAATAGGGAATTGTGTCATCCGATATACTTTTCATCCTCCGAAGAAAGCAGGCAGAGCTTCCGCAAGTGCAACGAATGCAATACATCCTCCCATTGTCATCATGATGGTTTTTTTCACATCCTGATCACCATTCTGCATTTTAAAATATACATTAAAAGCTCCGACCAGACATATTACACATGCAATGGCATACAATAAACTCCGGACTTCCGTCTGGTAGCCTTTTATTGTTTGCGTTGCAGCGGAAAAGGCTGTTTTACCAGCCACATCCTGAGCCATAATTCGTATTCCGGAAAATACCATAAAAACCGCGACACTCATAAATCGCTCTGTTGCCTTGGATTTAAGGCATACCAACAAATTTTTTGTTTTTGTCAACATTTAAAATAATATTTGAAAATTAATAATTCAGGAAACCTGCGCCATGTGGCATGTCATGACAATATTTGACAACTCTGAAACATCCTCCCCATTTGCCATTCGTGCTATATGGGCGCACAAAGCATCAATGGGAACCGCCCCACTCTTTTGAGCTGCAGCCACTGCTGTTTCTTCCGGCTCACTGTCATCATTCACGCCGCCATCAGCGTTTATGGGCTTGAATGTATTCGCCACATCGGAAATGTCTATATCCTTCTCTTCGGAAGGTTTGTTTTTGTCATCTGCTTGCTGCGATGAATTAAGATCCATAAAAATCATCACTGCATAATAGATTATGAGCAAAACCAACAGACTGAAAAAAATAGTCCAAAACGACATAATTATATATTTAGAGTTTGATTATAAACTTGTCACCGATTCAAACCTGAGTCCCAATGTTCTGCCCATAGTCTCAAGTCTGATATTTCTCTCCATGCGGTCATGGTAATAGAGAGTATTGCCGCCCCTATGACACGTATACCCGATTCTCCTCATCCTGTATCTGAGAGAAATCTTCCGGCTATTTGTCACTACTTTTATGTTTGAAATCTGATCTAACCCCCATATCACTCTTGCCTTTTCCTTTCTGATAAGCTCATTTCTGACACGTCTGCGAATGTTGACTCTTTCGCTTGCATCAATATCAAGATTCAGCTTCTTTGCAATCCGGCGGACAGCTGCGCGGGATATGCCGACAAGACGTGATATTTCCGTATAGGAATGATAGGGAATAAGTGCCCGCACGGACTCTTCATTCTCCACAGTTTTGCGCTTCACGCCCTTTTTTAATCCGAGTTCACGTCCCTTGACAGACACTGCCGATTCCGAGACTCCGAGTTTTCGGGCAATACTGATGTTGGACTCAACAGGAAACATATCCGTAAGAGCCTGAATCATATTGTCAGTCCAAAAATCTTTGTAACGCATGTTAATCAAGAAGAGTCGTTTTTCTTTTCTTTAGATAATTTTTAAGTTCATCCTTATTATAGAGGATAAAAGTCCTCAAAATGCAGTTGATGACATTGACATTTGAAAGACCGTCAATATCAAGTTCGTTAAAAGTCTGAACAATATCCCTGTCAATAAAATAAGGTTTACGTTCCTCCTTATTTCCGGAATACGCCCCTACCGTATCAATAAAATATGACCATAGATCCGCCCGGGAAGACGCGGGATCTTTCGAATTGTCACCACTCAGTATTGCATGATTATCCTGTTCTTTATCCCCGAAAGACTTCGTACTTTCGAGAATTGACTCCAAATCATTGAAATTTCTAATTTTCTGCGCCATGATATAGTTATTTGCAGGTTATCCTTGTTCTTTTCCCTGTTGCTCCTCTTCCTCATGGTTGGATTCTATGATTTTAAGAATCTCCTCAAAAGAGGCGTTGACTATTTCGTTTTGTCTGTCAAGATCGGAAATGGTTGAGAATCGTTTCATATCCTGACGAATATGAATCGGTGGTGTCACAACACCGAATTTACTGAGACTTGCAGTAATTGAATCGAATTTTTCTTTTTCCTCTTTGGTTCCGGTAGACGGATTAAAGCAGTTCGGAACAAATACAAGTCTGCATTTGACTTTCTTCTTATGTTCCGTGATGTATCTTATAATGCTCATCACAAACTCTGCGGTTGCTCCAAGCACCATAAACTCATATATGAAAGGAATTACAACAATGTCGGAACTTATTATCAACTCTTCCAACCCTTTCTGATTTTCAGAACCGGGCATATCAAGGAGTGAGAAAATATTATTATTGCAGAGCACCTTTAACAAATCCTGAGTCTTTTCTGCATTTGAAAACCGATATCCGAATATCTTATATGGTATTTTTAAAG
>CAMWMW010000254.1 GCA_947175455.1 uncultured Porphyromonadaceae bacterium
GCATGGGGCTGGAAACCTGTCCACAGAAATCTTGCGGGAATCTTTATACTGACACCTGAATGTGTGGATCGCTTCAATCTCCCTGGAGATGAAAGGAATACGATGATTGCCGTAGGTCCTCAGAAAGTATGGGATGTCAATTTCAATCCGACAGATGAGGATGTGATCGTTTATAAGAATGCGCGACTTACAAGTGTGCATGGACCCCTTGATTACAAGAAGGATTTCGAATGGGAAAACATTAAGACTCTTGATGTAGGTTCTGAAGACGATCTTGACGTATGCATGAAGGGTGCGCGTCTTAAAAAATATACGATCCGTCAGAGCGATGACACTTATTGGAACGGATTCCAGTTTAATGACATACCGGTATTCCGTTATGCGGATATTCTTCTCACCAAGGCTGAGTGTATCCTTCGTGGTGCGACTCCTACTCTTGGTCATACCGCGGCTTCTCTGATGAATGAGGTGCGTAACTGTGCCCATGCGCCTCTTGTTACCGGAACTCCGACTCTCGATGATCTTCTTGACGAACGTAGCCGCGAATTTATCATGGAACCGTGGCGTCGCAACGACCTTATCCGTTTCGGCAAATATGAGAATTGTGCGAGATGGAAAGTCGAGGCAAGTCCGGCGACTATGGCAGATGTCAACAAGCGTCTCTTCCCAATTCCGAGCGGCGAGATGCAGACGCATACCAACTGGACCCAGAACCCCGGATATTAATATAATACAGGAGGATAATCAGACTGATGGTAAATAGGGAGCTGTCAGGCTTCTTGGCAGCTCCCGTCCTGATATGTCAATCTTAAAATTGAAAAACTCAATATATTAACCTATCAATTTAATAATGATTTTTATGAAAAAAATGTACTTAAGGAACGCTGCCCTTGCACTGGGTCTCGTTGCATTCGCAGGTACGGCTAATGCCGACTGGAGCGATGTCACATGTCTTTACCTCAAGAATACTTCATTCATGCCCGGATGGTGTGGAAGTGGTGTTTCAGGATTCGGAGCCGGTCTTGCAGAGGCTTGGGACACACCGTTTGAAATATATCAGGTTATTCCTGATGCGCCCGCAGGCAAGTATACTTTGACGGCAAATGCTTTCTATCGCTATGGCTCGATTGAGGAATCCAAGGCTGGAATGGTAAATGGTGCTAATCATAACACCTATCTTTTCATCGGCTCTGCCAAGACTCCTGTTGAGGGTTTGTTTGACAAGGATGGCAGAAGCTTGTACCCCAACAGCATGGACGAGGCTGCGGCTGAGTTTGCCAAAGGTGAGTTTGTAAACACAGTGGAGATTGACCATAAAGGCGGTGACCTTAAGTTTGGTATCGCAAACCCTGTTGACAAATTGGATCAGTGGGCTATTTTCGATGACTTCAAGCTTGTAGTACCCAACGTAAAAATTGAAGTTGAAAATGGCGGTTTTGTCAAAGCTATCTCTAATGATAAGAGAGATAATGAGATTTGGGAGCATACCGCAGTTGACGGTCAGTACAGAACAATCCAGATGAACGAAGGTAATGGCGGAGGTAAGGGCTGTTTCCGTCTGACAAATGCAAGTGCGAGAAACCTCGGTCAGTATGTTACTCTTCCCGCCGGTACATATCGTCTTGGCATGCAGTCTTTCTTCCGTCATGGTCACGGTAACAACGAAGGCTGGTGGGTAGCTTGTAAGTCTGATGCCGTGGAAACAGAAGTTGTTACAGGTTATGATAATCATAAAAGCGGTAATGAGGATGCATTGAATCTTCCTGTGATATATGTTTCGGAAGGTTTGGGTGCAGAAAACTATAAGCCGCTTGACGCTGATGAGATAAAAGAGGTGACGGATGCCGGTAAATTATACAAGGAGGTTCCGGTTAAATGTCTCTATGACGAGACTCTCGACAAATATCCCGACAATGTACCGAGCACTTCACCGACACCCGCTGGTGAGCGTAACTGGAACGACTCAGGTTTCGAACAGCAGGCTGCCGCTCTCTTTATTGCGAATCCGGATCTTTACCGCAACTACCTTGAGTTCACTCTCGACACAGAAAAGTCTGTTTGGGTAGGTTTCAAGAAAGATGTAAATGCTCCTGCATTCTGGTGGTGGGCATTCCGCAATCTTACTCTTGAAAGACAGGTAAACGGTGGTTCAGGTGTAGCTGATATCGTTGTTGACGAGAACGCTCCTGTTGAGTACTACAACCTTCAGGGTGTGCGTGTGGCTAACCCCGAGAAAGGTATCTACATCGTTAAACAGGGCAGCAAAGTTACAAAACAGGTTATCAAATAATACAACATGTAACCGCATAAAGGGCGCGAGATATATTCTCGCGCCTTTTTTATTCGTAAATGTTAGACGGATTGAATTGACAATCCGCTTGAAATCGACTGGAACGCCGAAGTTTTCTGAAGCCTTCCCCATATCCCGGACCTCCAAGCCGGTCCCCGCATCCCAACCCTCATGTCAAGACGCCAAACACGACACTGCCTCTCGGGCTTCCGCCCTCAATACTCTCTTGTCTCGCCAAGTTCTTGGTTGTCTTGTCGAGTTCTCTGATGTCTCGCCTGGTTCTCAGGCGCTTTTTACCTGTTTGGCTTTTTGAGTCAGCATAAAGAGGCATTTGATGGGGATCATCGGTTTCGGGAACCGGTGCTGATGAGGGTGAGGCTTTCCGAGGGGTGTGAGGCTATCCAGCGTGCGAGGTTGTTGAGAAGCAGGCATTTGTTGCGGCGGAGTTCTTCCTTATGCATCGACTGTCGCGGCATGCCGATATGCAGGCATCTGCCTTCGGCGCAGAGCGTGAATTCCTTCCCTAAAGGTTTGTATCTCGGCGGTATCCCGTCGGGAATGAGTCTGATGACTGATCCTCCCTCTTCAATGACACGGTGCATCAGCTCCTGCTCCGGCTTGCTGATAAACGGAGACACGAGGACTCCTTGTCCGCGTATTGTCTCTTCCCATGCACGTTCGTAGGATGCCCGTTGTTCCGGTGTATAGCGGCTGCTGACAACCGCTGCCGCAATCTGCGGGTGTTTCAGCAGATGAAAATTACCGAATACATCGAGTTCAATGTCAAGTATGCGTACTCTCTGTGCCTTGTTGAACAGATTCGGATGTCTGATAGCCAGAAGTCTTCGGCGCGGATTGTCTGATATGTAATTGTTCATGCGGATTGCCATCTCCTCGCTGAATGCTATCCTGTCGTTGAATTTGGGTGCGAAAAGAGAGGTTGATCTGACGTTTGGAATTTCCGGGAATGTCTCACGCCATATTTTGGTGCATCTTGATTTGAAAAGACCCACATAATAACCGAAATCTTTGGGAAGATCATATTTTACGCGCCAGAGTATATGCACATGGTCAGGCATAATGATATGATTCTCGATTTCGAAGTCCGGGTAAGTGTTGAGGTCGGTGATCATCCTGTTGATAATTTCTCCTGCAGGGGAGAGCAAGGTACGCGCCGGGTTTTGCGGATCAGTCGGATCTCCGGCAAGCCTTGAGTATGGAGGAGCTGCAGGGTCTTTGGTCAGATTGATCATATACTTTCCGGGTCGGCGATAGTCGTGGAAGGTAGCCCTCCGGCAGTTATGCGGCCGATGTTCTTTGTAG
>CAMWMW010000255.1 GCA_947175455.1 uncultured Porphyromonadaceae bacterium
CGGCTCATCCGGCGATACGGAGCGCGGGCTTCATCCAGACTATAATCCCAATACGAATGCCGCTCAGGCAGTGCCAGCAAAACAGAACTTCAACTCTCCCATTCGGCGATAAGTCTTAGTTCATTATTCATAGTTCAAAAATAACAACTATTCCCGAATATTTGAAGCGTTTCTTGATTTTTTTTTGTATTTTCTCAGTTAAATCAAATTTGACTATATTATGTCTGACCATAACACACAGGAAGAATTTGCAGCTGTCAAGGCTGTATGTCGCGACATCTTTGAGAAAAAACTCAAAGACTATGGCACCTCTTGGCGCATAATGCGGCCTTCAAGTCTGACAGACCAGATATTTATCAAGGCGCGCAGAATACGCTCTCTTGAAGAGAAGGGGATCGAGGCTGCAGCCGTGAACGAAGGCATCGAACCTGAATTCATAGGAATTGTGAATTATTGCGCAATCGCGCTCATTCAGGTCGATCTCGGAGCCGGAGACATTCTGGCTCCCGAAGAGGCATTGAGACTCTATAACGAAAAAATCGACGCCGCGACTGCGCTTATGCTTAACAAGAATCATGACTATGACGAGGCATGGAGAGAAATGCGTGTAAGCTCTTTCACAGACATAATTCTCCAGAAACTAATGCGCACCAAGGAAATCGAGGACCATCAAGGGAAAACGATCATAAGCGAGGGAATAGATGCAAACTACATGGATATGATAAATTATGCTTTATTCGCACTTATCAAAATTCGGTTCTCCTGACCCGGAATCAGGCAAGGTCAGATGCATTACCTGGATTATCCGGGAACTGACAGCCGCAGTATTCATCTTCTCCGGATTTGTCAAGGCTATAGACCCTTGGGGAACACTGTATAAAGTCGAAGACTATCTCGCGGTGATGGGCATATCGATATGGCCGAATCTCGTGACTGTAGGGGTTTTCTTCCTGTGCGCCATAGAGTTTTTCATAGGTGTGTGTCTCGCTTTGGGATGCTTCAGGAGAGGCAGCGCGATCATGAGTCTTGCGTTGATGTGCTTCATGTTGCCCCTGACGCTATGGATAGCGGTATTCAATCCTGTTGCCGACTGCGGATGCTTCGGAGATGCATATATAATATCAAATTGGGCTACGTTCTGGAAAAATGTGGTATTGTTCGCATTTACCTTATGGCTTGTGCGCTACAACAGATATTGCGCTTGCATAATAACCCCGGCGATACAATGGATTGCATTCATAGTAACCGCTCTTTTTATCTGCCTCATAGAGCTGGCGGGATATCTGTATCAGCCGCTGATTGATTTCAGACCATTCAAGACCGGCTCTGCGCTTGCAGAACACATAGACAGCCATGAACCGGAATATGTTTTCACCTATGCCAAAGATGGCGTCAGCAAGGATTTCACAATCGAAAACCTTCCCGATGAAAACGAAGGCTGGATATTTGTTGACCGCAAACCGACATCCGGAGAAGAGACCGTCCCGGAAGCAGACGGATTCCATATATGGGATGGCGATGAGGATGTGACAGAAGAAGTTCTTGCCGATGATGAAGACAGAATACTGCTTCTGATGCCCGACATGGGAAATGTGTCGATATCGACCACATGGAAAATCAACTCGCTTTATGACTGGGCGACAAGACACGGCATCGACATGATAGCGGCTGTGTCGGGGACCGATGCGGAAATCGAAAACTGGAACGACCTCTCGATGCCGGACTACCCGATATATACGGCAGATGACACGGCAATCAAGGAACTCGCAAGAGGAAACCCCGCCGTGGTATACGTAAAGAAGGGTATTGTGGAATGGAAAAGCACCTTGAGAGCCATAAACACCGATGACTTCATGGCTGACAACACATCTGCCGACCCGATGAGTTTTGCCCACGACAACAGACGCATGCTCCTCAATTTTTCTTACCTGTATCTGTCAGTCATGGCACTTCTGATAATGGCATCACGCGTGCCGGCAATAAAGAGACTGTTATGGAGATAGAATTACTGACCATAGGCAAGACATCCATCGGATTCGTAGAGAACGGCATAGGCGAATATACAAAGAGACTCAGGCACTATATACCCTACAGCATCAGGTCTCTTCCAGACGTCAAGAACGCGTCCCGAATGGACCAGAGCAGACAGAAGGAGGCGGAAGGACAGAAAATCCTGGATTCACTGACTCCGTCCGACTTCGTTGTCCTTCTTGACGAAAGAGGAAAACAGTATTCCTCTGTGGAGTTTTCCTCATTCATCGAAAAACAGATGGTGTCGGGACGCCGCAAGACAGTGTTCGTTGTCGGCGGTCCGTACGGATTTTCAAAAGACGTATACGACCGGGCGGATTCCTTGCTGTCACTGTCAAAAATGACGTTTAACCATGAGATGGTGCGGCTTTTCTTTACAGAGCAGGTCTACCGGGCGATGACCATTCTCCGTGGCGAACCATATCACCATGAATAAAACAGGTATGCTCCTCCCATGCTTGTCCGTAAACCAAATATTATTTGTAACAGCTGATAAATTAATGAACATATAAAACCGAAATATGAAAACGACTGACGAACTTATCGAAGATCTCCTGAACCTCGCGTTTGCCGAAGACCTCGGCGATGGCGACCACACAACACTTTCAACTATTCCGGCAGACGCCATGGGACGTTCCCGACTCATAATAAAAGAAGACGGAATACTCGCCGGCGTTGACATAGCGGAGAAAGTGCTGCACAAAGTCGACCCGACAATCAAAATGACAGTTATGCTCAAGGACGGTGCCGAAGTCAAGAAAGGCGACATAGCGTTCACTGCCGAAGGACCGGTCAGATCCCTTCTGATTGCTGAAAGGACGATGCTCAATATCATGCAGCGCATGAGCGGCGTCGCGACAATGACGCGCCGCTATCAGGATGAACTGAAAGGTTTGCACACACGTGTTCTTGACACACGCAAGACGACTCCCGGAATGCGCATTCTTGAGAAAGAGGCTGTAAAAATGGGAGGTGGGACAAATCACCGTATCGGTCTCTTCGACATGATTCTCATAAAGGACAACCACATTGATTTCGCCGGAGGCATAGAGAAAGCCATCAGCCGCGCCAACGACTATTGCAGAGAAAACGGCAAAGACCTGAAAATAGAGGTTGAGGTCCGCAGTCTCGATGACATACGACGCGTACTTGCCCACGGTGGAGTGGATCGCATAATGTTCGACAATTTCACCCCGGAACTCACCAAAGAAGCGGTAGCCCTTGTCAATGGCAAAGTAGAAACCGAATCATCTGGCGGCATCACACTTGAAAACCTCCGCGAATATGGCGAGGCTGGCGTAGACTTCATCTCCGTCGGTGCCCTCACCCACTCCGTCAAAGGACTTGACATGTCTTTCAAAGCATATTGAATGATTGACAAGAAAAAACAGGGAGCTGCAAACCGCGAGTGGGGAAAGATGGCGGAAGATATTGCCGCAGAGTATCTTCTCACTAACGGATATATTATCCGCGAACGCAACTGGAGGATAGGGAATAAAATCGAGATTGATATAATTGCCGAAAAAGACGGTATTATTG
>CAMWMW010000256.1 GCA_947175455.1 uncultured Porphyromonadaceae bacterium
CATCTTCAACTGGATGCACCTCGTATTTGTTGAAAATAACGGAATGGCTTTCGGGCTTGAATTATGGAATAAGCTTGTTCTTACATTCGGGCGTATAATTGCCGTTGCATTGTTCGTCTGGTTCATAATCAAGGTCAAGGATGTCAAAGGAATCAGAAAAGGTTTCATAATAGCCGTGGCATTGATTGCAGCAGGTGCTGCCGGCAATATTTTTGATTGCGTATTGTATGGGAAGATATTCAATAATCCCATGCCGCCGCAAGTAGCGGAAATATTCCCTGCCGACGGAGGTTATGCCGGATGGTTCGAAGGGAAAGTTGTCGATATGCTTTATTTCCCGTTCTTCGATTTCTATTGGCCTGAGTGGATGCCGGTGGTAGGAGGCAGATATTATGAGTTTTTTGCCTATATATTCAATATTGCCGATTCATCCATCTGCATCGGTGTTGCATTGTTGATATTATTCTATTCGAAAGATGCGTCTGTCGCTTTTAAGGCGATAGGTGGCGATTCATCGAAAACAGAATCTGAAGCCAAATGACAAAAGATGCCCTCTCTTTGTGTATATTAGCGGCGCTGATGCTGCTGAACAGTTGCGACAAGCGCCCGAAAGGAGTGCTTTCAGATGACGAGATGGTGCGTCTTATCGCTGATATCGAAGTCGCAGAGGTATATATGCAGCATCATAATTCCGGCTATTATAACGACAGTGTCAGAGACAGTGCCGTTCAATGGGCACTTGAAAGGCATGGACTCACAAAAGCCGATTTTGACTCGACAATGACTTGGTACGGTCGTAATATTGACGAGTATCGTGATTTGTATGGCAAGGTGGATGAAGAACTTGCTTCAAGGCAACGTGCGGTCACAGGGATGGAAGACACGGATATTGTCTCTACGGATTTGTGGCCATATTCAAGACATATGATTGTTTCGGCAAATGGGTCTTCAGACGGTCTGTCATTCTCATTGCCTCCGGAAGATATTCAGAAAGGAGATCGTATAACATGGAAAATGCGATTGAAAGGGTTGTCTTCGGGAAATATACTTTTGGGAGTTGACTATGATAACGGCACATCCTCGTATTCGTATCAGTCACGGAACGGCACATCAAAAGGGGAGGTCATGCTGCAGACCGACAGTGCTCTTCAGGTCAGGAGAGTATATGGCTATGTACGTGCAAATGATGTGTCATCCTTGCCGATATGGATTGACAGTATTTCTCTGAAACGAACTCCTATTGACAGCACGGAGTATTATCGGATACATTCACAACGCAGGTATTCGGGTTTTCATAGACGAGAGAATTCAGGAGCTGCAAAAGACAGCCTGCAAAAGAAAATGGGCTCCGAATCGGCGGGAATCGAAAATAACGGCGGTATGCTGCCTTTGCCATCACGGTCAAGACCGGCGTTGAACAAGACTGTGCGATTCAAGGAAATAAACGAGATAAAGGCTATTCCGGCTCAGGAGCTGGCTCCAGTCAGAGAGAGATGAGAGAATTGAAGATCCTCACAAGAAAATTATATAAAAGAGACCGGAACGGGAATACACAGGTATTCTCTTTTCCGGTCTTGTCTGTAGATGTCGATAATAAAGACTTTCAGTCTGTCAATGCAAACGCGCAGGGCAAATTCAAAGTGATGGTATACGGTTTCAGGCTGGAAGAATTTGTTTCCGAAATTCCATCGACTTTGTTTGTTGATCATGCATTGTATCTTGTCGAGGATTCAGTCGGCTGGCATCTCTCCAACCTCAATCAAACGGAATGTTGATGTTTATCGAAGGAAGCAGCGTCCATGATGAAAGGGGATTCCAATTTACGCTTACAACCCCTCTTGAACCATATCTTCCACTATATGGATAGAGCCTTTGTGTGTAATAGCGTCCGCCTCTGAGATATTTGACCACATATGTGTCATCACTGACTCTCCATACCCTTACATCGCGACCTCCGCGAGCTGCATAGGCAACCATCTTGCGTAACTGGCGATCATAGTCTTTATGGTATTTGTGTTCGATTTTACGACGTTCTTTCCAATATTTCTTTTCAGCTTTCCTTGCTTTTTTCAAATGCTTGTAGTAATCATCATCGTCGTCATAATGATGTTTATGATGTTTTGAGGAATGCTTACGGTCATACCTGTATTCATACCTGTCCTTGTCATGGTGTTTGTGATGCTTGTCAGCGAATGCGACACCGGTTCCGGACATCAGGAACAGAGAGAGGATGATTGTTGTAATTATTCGTCTCATAGCTTTATAATTTTTATTGTTTTCCATCAAGCATTCATCAGTGATTCTTGTTATAAACCTGAAAAATCTGTAAACCGGGAATGCTTGTTTATCTATAAGACACGTAAAGATTCAAAAAGTTTATTTGCCTTTCTGAGGATTTTGCTGCTGTTGTGTCTGAGATGCGTTTTGCTGACTTTTTGAAACTGAATTTGCCGATGATGCAGCATTGCCAAGTTTCATCCAGTTGTCTGTCCATTTTGACAGGGCGGCATTCTCATTACTCAGAATGACAGTAGCGACAGGATCAAGAACAGTATACACCCATCTGTTATTTCCGTAAGTCATTTTCATGTCATTCCAGATTGATTGAAAAACATTCTTTTTCCCTTTGCGTCGTTTGATCCGGTTCCATTCCTCTGTCCAGTAACGGTTCCATTTGCGTTTGGACAAATCCGGTTGTCTTAAACCGTGGGATGCCTGCGAAAATCTGTCATCCGGTTCGAGGTAATATTCATAGTTTATGTCACAACTTTCGCTTATTGTCATATCGACCTTATATTGACCGGTTCCCCATATTCTTCTTGTTTTTTTTGAGTCATCATAGCCGATGAAACTTCTTGGAACAAGAAAAGACTCTCCGGTCACTGTTATATAGCGAGCCCTCTCGGACATTTTCTCAATCTGACTGCTGTCCAGATTATACTGTCTTATGTTATCGGAGGTAGGGCGTATATATACGAAATAACCATGATTCCAGTCTCCGTTTTCAAGAGCGAGAGAATCAGGGATTGTAGTGACTATGTTGAACTCTCCCAACAACTGGTCGTTCACAACCTGGATTGCCTCATTCATCCATGATGATGAGATCCGTGCGTTTACATTAAATTTCAGATTCTTTCTCGATGCAAAGCTGAATGGAGTTCTTAACTCTATGTTTGCGGTGTTAAGCGAATCATTAGGGAGATTGCAGAGATATGGATTGAAAAAAAGATGATCTACCTCCACCTCGAATTTACTGTGATGAAGCATTCTGTTTTTCCCTTGTGCATCTTTTCTTAAGGTGCATTTAAGATCAAAGACAAGAAATTTTTCAGGCTTGCCGGTTTCGGGGTTTGTGAAATTCAGGAACTGCTGGCAACCGAAACCATCAAAGACAATGCTGTCAAGATCCATTGCACCCCGCGTGGATGTTGATGCGTAGAAGTCGGTTATCTGTTGTTGCATGGGTAGTTTCCTGGTGTATTTGCAATCTGCGGATACCTGTTGCATCCAGTCTCCTTTCTTGTCTCTCAGCGCCTCGGCAACCAGACCGATACCTGCAGACAG
>CAMWMW010000257.1 GCA_947175455.1 uncultured Porphyromonadaceae bacterium
TATACGTTTACCTTAGGCGGGCACCGCTAGGGCATAAGGGTCATCATAGGTTCAAGATCCCATTTGCGGGCATCGGCAATGGCTTTGTTCCAGAATTCCTTGAAATCGGCGGGCTGCTGAGTCACAGGCTGAAGTTTCTCGGGAGAGAAACCCACGGTTCCCATGCCCTGGTAATCCTGTTCCCCTTTCTTCATGTATACCCGGCAGCGAAGGAATCCCGGGGTCTTCATTGTCCCCGCATCTATTGTTCCCATGCCGTTCTTGAGTTTTACTTTTCCGGTCACGTGCGGTTTCATCATATCTTCGGAAATGTCATATGACAGTTCCATGTCTCCCTCCGGCACGTTGCAGCGGGTGAGGACAACATTGAATTTAACCTTTTCACCGGCGGGATAGTTCCATTTCCCTGAAACCGGATATACCGAGAGGTGATAAAGTCTTTCCGCAGGCTGGGCAAGCGCGCTGATAGCGCAAAGCACGATCAGCGATATCGTGAGAACGAGTCTGTTCATGATGTCTGTATTTATTGAAGATTATTTTATTTTGTATCTGTATAAGGCGAAATCGTTGCGTTTCCCTATTGTCACCGGGATTGTCCCGCCGGCTCCTGTTGTCGTCTTGGCTTTTTTTGCATTTCCGAGAACCGGTGTAAGCTCGATTCTCACGCCGCTTTCAAGCCATGTGCTTACGGGATGTGTCTCCTCGGGGTTGTCTTCCCTGTATATCAGCAGATAGCCTTCCGACGGCGAGATGATCGACTGGAAACCTGTCCATGAACTCCCCGACGGCTCCTCTCCTATGGGTAGAATCGTGCCCTTGTGGAAATCATGCTGAATCTTCCTGTATCCCTCCACTGTCGGAAAAATCTCGAAAGCCTCGTCGGGAAGGTTTCCGGCTTCCATCCAGGCGAGTGGCTGCCCCGCCATGGAGACGGCGAAAACATATTCAAAGCTATAGTTTCCCGGAGCGAATCGGTCATCGGGATATTTGTCGGCGTTTCGCCATTTATTGAGAAACTCTATCTGCAGGCGTTCCGCCGGAACATAGCGTGAGCGCGGCCCGAGGTTGCGGACCGTCTGGTCCGGGGAGCAGCCGCCCCAGGCTGTATATCTGTTCTCAAGGAAAACGTTTCCGTATTCGTTGAAGAAATGGTATCCTCCGCGGCGGCTTGCCGTCGCATCGAGGTTGAACATCACTTCGTTGCCGCTCTCTTCGAGCACCTTGTCAAAAAGTTTCCTGAGATTCTCCTCGCCACGTTTGGAGGTGACGGTCAGTCCGTCGATCTTGAACATCCGTATGCCGTAGTCTTTCCAGAGTCCGGTTATTGTAGAGGCATCTTTCTCCCAGTCCGCGAAATCGTTCTGCACGCTCGGATTGAACCATAAACCGATCTCAATCCCGAGTTCCCTGCCTCGGTCGACTATAGGTTTCAGTCCTCGCGGATATTTCTGAGGATCGGGCGACCAGTAGGCGGCGTTTGCGTATATATCCTTGAAAGATCCGCTTGCCACAGCCGAATTGGGGCTTTTGCCCGACTGCCATCCGTCATCGATCTGGAAAAGGGATATTCCGAGGCGCGCCGCCCTGTCGAGCTCGGCAAGACAGAAGGCTTCGTTTACTTTCGCATCCTGCGAGCGGTCGCCCCATGTGTTCATCATCACCATCTCGTCGCGGTCCGCGTCGAGTATGCGGCATTGTTTCTGATAGTCGCGCAACGCCGTGAGTGCCGAGAGTTCCCCGTCGCCGAATGTGCAGAGAACCGAACTGTAGGCAGATGTCCATTTGTCAGCGGACATGTCGCGGCTGTCGATGCCGAGTCCCGTGACCATGAACGAGCCGAAATCGCTGATGAAGTCAGCCCCTTTGTAAGCCAGCTGCACTCCGGAGCAGGGGGCTTCCTTGAGAAATATGAATCCCCCCTTGTCGGCGCCGTCTGTCACTATAAGGATATTTCCCCTGTGGTTGGTCTTGCGGTAGGAGATGAAATCGCGCCGGTCCACAAGATTGTTGTTCCAGTCTGTGATGTCCCTGAACTCCACGGCTTGTCCGTGCCAGTGGTTTCCCTTGAGGTCGAGCCTGTCGAGAAGCATGGTCACAGGTTTTACCTTCATGTCGGCGGCATGCTCTATGTTTTTTCTGTCGGCGGCATCGGTCTCTTTTTCAGAAACCCCGTCGAGAGTGCCCCGCATACGTGTGTCGGTCGCAATCGCGGGCACTCCGTCGTAGAGGCGGTAGTCGCGTTCGACTTCAAGGCTGCCGAGGCGGTAGGATACTGTCGCCACCATGCGGGGAGGACGGATGCCGTCGCCGGGCATTTGTCTTACGGTGAGCTTACCCCCGGAGGGTTTCTCTCTGTTGACATTGAAATCGGGATTTTTTCCCGCCGAGACGATTGCCTTGCCGGAGGCTTTGTCAGTCACACTCAGTGTGATTATGTGTCCGTGGTTCCAGAGAGCCTTGCGCTCGATTCTCGAGTTGCCGACGCGCAGGGTGTCTCCGTCGAGAAACGCGTAGCATTCTCCTGCCCTGTGCGCGGCGGGAGCCGCGAGGCAGGAGAAAAGCGTTATGGCGGATATGAGGAATTTACCTGTCATCTTTTTCAGTTTCTTTGTCTTTTAATGCAGGAGGATTGTCAAGGAGTCTGTTCGCCAGATTGAAGTTCTGGTTGTCGGGCAATGTGGAGGAGTCTTTGCCGGCGCCCTCTTTCATCATGGCTGTGAGTTCAGGAAGATGTTTCTGATACACGCCGCGGGGGCTTACGCCATGTTTCTTGCAGAGCGATGCCGCCATTCCCGCGACTTCTCCCATCATGCCTGTCGTACGCATCACACGCACCGTGCCGAGTGCCACATGGCTTACGCTGATGTTGCGCCCCGCCATGAAAAGGTTGTCTATGTTGCGTGAATAAAGGCAACGGTAGGGCACCGCATAGGGGTGGATGAAGATATGGTTGGTTGCCGCCTTGAACTCGTTGCCCGGAAAACGTTCGCTGTTTTTCGGATCCGGGAAATGAAGGTCAAGACTCCATGTCGTGGTGAAAGAGACGTCTTCATGGAAAACGTTTTTGTCTATGTCATCCTGTTTCAGGATATAGTCGCCGAGAAGTCTTCTTGATTCTCTCTTGCCCGACACGTAGCCTACCCAGCCCAGCGAGCGGTCGCGGAACTTCTGATTGTCCGATGCATGGTTCTTGAGATAGCTCCAGTTCGAGAATATCACCAGCAGTCCGTAATCCCTGACGCGCTCGGCTTCGGTGATCTGGTTGCGGTTCATGCCGGTTTCCCATTTCCATTCACCCATTGTGACGCGTTCGCATGTCGTGTCGTTGAATTGCGGACCGTAGTCGAATTCCGGGAAACCGGAGTTTTTCTTATCCTTGTTCGAATACCATTGTATCGACGCGCCCATTGTCATTGAATCTGCCGTTTCCGGAGCGAGAGACTCATTGTATTCCGAACGTGCCTCTCTTCCCATGGCGAAATCCGCGCCCGCGAGATAACCGACAGTTCCGTCTCCGGTGCAGTCGCAGAAG
>CAMWMW010000258.1 GCA_947175455.1 uncultured Porphyromonadaceae bacterium
CTTTGTTTTAGCCGCGCATCGTTAGTTCCGCTTTGCGAATGCAAACATAGGAACTCTCTATATGTCAATGCGGTCTCTCTTTGAACCGGACATCGGCATGGCGGTAAAAACTGTCTGTCATTTGCGTTTCGGTTTGAAGTAGAAGCGGTAGTGCACGGTTAGCATCAGGTAACGGGGCAGCACGGTCGAGAGGGTCTGTGAACGTCCGGTCGCGCTCACTCTGTAGTTTATGCCTTTGTTCTGATTGAGTATGTCCTTGGCATCAAGTGTGATGCGCCACACACCTTTCGCAATGCTGTAACCGAGCTGCGCATTCCAGATATAATCGAACGTATTCATCGAATCCTCAACATAGCCAAACCGTTTCATCATCCTGAATTCTGTGCCTATGCTGAAATTAAACGGGAGTTTTGCATCCAGTTCTGTTCCCAGGCCCCAGAGACCGCTGTTGTTTTTGGTGATCATCGGACCGTCTGATTTCGATTTATCCAAGTTGAAGCCACCTGCCACCATTGCAGACAATTTTTCTGTGCTGCAACCCACCCGGAAGTGTTCGTATATACTCCTGGAACTTACTTTCTGTTTCATCGGTTCGGCATCATACCCGATCATATTTACGTAGTTTCGATATCCTCCCTGAATGGAATTTTCGACATAAAAGGCATCCATCGATCCAAACTGATAATTAACGGAATATTGCAGTGTGCCGTAATTATTGCCGGAAACATTGTAGGTCCGTGTGGTTCTGACACCGGTAGATGAATCGTAGCGATATCCCGTCGCAAAATCATTGTCTGTCCATTGAAAATCAAGATAAACGTTGTGCCTTAATCTTTTAGAAAGATAATGATCATAAATTCCTTCCAGTGAGTGACGGGTCGAGTTCTTAAGGTCGGAATTGCCAAGTCTGACGTTCAGCGGGTCGGTAGTGTCCCGGATGTCTATCATGTTGTGAAGGTTGGGAGCCGTCTGCTGCATTCTATAGGAAACATATACATCCCATTTGCTTTTGTTATCCTTGAGTATAAAACGTGCTCTGTCAATATTGATTCTCACGAAGGAACGATGCGGATCGGCATTTGTTTCCCCCCTGTGATAGAAAAGATCATGACGTTCAAGGAAGAACTTGGGCTCAATGGTTATGTTCCAGTTCACATTGCTGTATTTCTTCTTATAATACCATGTCAGCTTCAGTATATGCTGGTTCTTGTAGAACTTGCTTGTATAGCTGTTGGCGAGGTCGGGCGCAGGCAATTCCCCGGGCACGAACTCCGCCATTGAATTCTCCGCCATCGCCTCAAGAAGGGACATGTCCGAATTTTTGCGGTTCTGCGTGTGAATAAACTCATAGCTTGCGTTCAGAGTGCCAAACGGGATATTGAAATAATAACGCGCCAGTCCCTGAAGCTTCAGGTTATACTGTGGACGGTTGCTCTGGTAGCGGTTCTGAAGCAGAGAAGACGCAGGCGTGGAGCCGAAGCATATATCCTGCAGCGTGTTGTCAAACAAGCTTTTCCTGTCATATTTTGCCGTGAACTTAAGTTCCACGGCATCGGGGCTGTCGGGTAACTTTATCTTCGACGAACCCTGCAGCTGAGCATCGTATCCGTGGCTGTCAGCCTCGTAGATCTTCAGATTGCGGTTGATCAGCGCCGTCTGCAGGTCTCTGTAATTGCCGGAGTATATAGCCTTTATAATGCTTTCATTAAGATTCTGTATCTCCTGGTTGAAAGTCGCGGCAACGGTCTCGTTGTTGTTGCGGTTCTTATTGTAGGAAAACTGTGGCTTAAGCTCCAGATTCCAGCGGTTTTTCTTTATCTTGAAATTATGGAAAGTGGAAACAGAAAAATTACGTGCACGCGCAGTGACACTGGAGAAATCGAAGTTGTCGGCAGTCTGGAGATAGTTGATGGCATTGGTCACAGTGTTAGAGCGTCGGTCGTTATAATTCGCATCGACATTGCCGGCAACCTCCCATGTGTGAAGCGCGTTGTCTGCAAAATAATCAATGCCTCCATTTATTTTGCGCATAATTCCAAAGTCCCTGTAATTACCGTATTCGTATTCCGACTGAGTCAGCTTGTTATTCTGATTGATGTTGTTGGCATTCCCATAGAGAGACACACGGCTGTTGTTGGTATAATGCATGCCGAACAGTCTGCCGATATATCGCGATTTTGTTCCTCCGCCGGCTTCGGCGTTTATCATGTTTCCCGCCATGTGGTCTTTTTTTAGACGGACATCCATCACGTATTCCTTCTCCACATCACCTCTTTCGCCAAGAATGGCTGCCATGTCTTCTTTTTTCTCATATACAGCCACATCCTTCACCGCATAGACACCGATGTTCTCGAGCATGACGTTCTGATTCCCTTTGAAGAAATCCTTGCCGTTGAGAAGCAGGGATTCGACAAATCTTCCGTTAACGTAGATCTTTCCGCCGTCCTTTATCTCCACGCCGGGCATCTGCACGATGAGCGCGTCAAGCATCGAGCCCTCCGGAAGCATGAACGCATCGGCATTGTAGACGATGGTGTCCCCCTTGTGATAGAACATCACCTTGCTTGCCTTCACAGTGAATTCTTCCAGATTTTTGACTTTTATCCTGCTGAGATATATCTTCGGCGCTGTGCGCACATCATCTCTTTTCTTGAGGTTTGCCAGGGCGTAGGGCACATATTTGGTTTCATAACCGTCCTTGCTGACGCGGATTATATAATTACCTTCCATCTTCGGAAGAGTTACGGTATATTTTGAAGTCGAATCCTCTATCAGCCCGATTCTGTCCCGCCAGTACATTCCTTTCCATCCACCTTTCGTACTTGAGATCAGAGAACTGTCGGGGCGCAATATCTCTATTTTTGTTTCAGGCACATGTCGTGTGGTCATACGGTCGTATACCTCCCCGTTCAGCTCTATGCTGTCGACTTTCTCCGTCTTCGGTTTCTTGGGAGCGTTTGTCTGGGCGAAAGCCATGCGGTTGCCGTCCAAGCCGGACGCGGCAACAAAAAATAACATGCAAAGTAAGCAGGTAAAGTTTTTCATGATGTAATATTTAGGTTCATAAAGTTAATCATTTAATTCAAGTCTGGCAACCCCCAGGTCAGCGTTGAAAAGCTGTCTGCCGTCGCGGCATATGAATATCTGTTCCTCTTTCCCTTTTGTGAGGTTGCGAAGCCACAGCACGGCGTTCGCCGGAACGTCATACGTGATGTCGAACCCCTCGGCGGTCTTCTTCCCCAGCGATTTCCATTCGTTCCTGTCGAAATAGAACAGTTCATACTCTTCACCGGGCACGACATAGTTGTCGTCATTCCGAGGAATGAGGAAGATATTGTTAACATCCTTGTCGGAATCTATCCGGAATACCAGATCCCGGTATCCGGTCTGATAGTTTGTCCAGGTAAGAATATTTCCGTCCACAAGCTTTTTCTTCCCAGCTGTCATATTGTCGGTGATTACAGACAGTGGCAGGCGTTCAAGCGCGAGGGAGGCAACAGAGGCAATCACCTCTCCTATCTGGGAA
>CAMWMW010000259.1 GCA_947175455.1 uncultured Porphyromonadaceae bacterium
CGACCCCCTGATTAACAGTCAGGTGCTCTAACCAACTGAGCTACTGAAGCTTAATTTGGTGATCCGCCTGGGGCTCGAACCCAGGACCCCAACATTAAAAGTGTTGTGCTCTACCAGCTGAGCTAGCGAATCTACGCTGCTTTGGAGAATAAGCCGGAGTGTTTATTTCCGGTTCCCGGATAGGGACTCCCTCAAAGACTTGCGCTTCAGGATGGGCTTGAACCAACGACCCCCTGATTAACAGTCAGGTGCTCTAACCAACTGAGCTACTGAAGCTTAATTTGGTGATCCGCCTGGGGCTCGAACCCAGGACCCCAACATTAAAAGTGTTGTGCTCTACCAGCTGAGCTAGCGAATCATCGTTTTACCTTGAGGTTTGTCCCTCAAAAGCGATGCAAAATTACAACTAATTTTTGAATCCTCCAAATATTTTGCAAAAAATTTTTCAATTCCCCCTCTTTTTTCGTAATTTTGCACTGCACCAATTATGGAATCATGAATATTTCTGTTGTAATACCCCTATATAATGAAGAGGAATCTCTTCCGGAGCTCGCGCAATGGATCGAGCGAGTGATGAACGACAATGGTTTCTCTTACGAGATTATTTTTGTGAACGACGGCTCTACCGACCGCTCGATGCGCGTTATCCATGAACTTGCCGGTGGAAATCCGAACATACACGCCATCTCTTTCTCGCGCAATTATGGAAAGTCTCCTGCTCTTAATGTAGGATTCAGACGTGCGAAAGGAGATGTGGTCATTACCATGGACGCGGATCTTCAGGACAGCCCCGACGAAATTCCGGAACTATACAGGATGATCACAGAAGAGGGTTACGACCTCGTGTCGGGCTGGAAGAAGAAACGCTACGACCCTCTTTCGAAGACCATTCCTACAAAACTCTTCAATGCGACGGCACGTAAAGTCAGCGGCATCAGGAATCTGCATGACTTCAACTGCGGACTCAAGGCATACCGCAACGATGTGGTGAAACATATAGAGGTATACGGCGACATGCACCGGTATATCCCATATCTTGCAAAGAATGCCGGATATAAAAAAATCGGAGAAAAGGTGGTTCATCATCAGGCACGCAAATACGGCCACACCAAATTCGGTCTCGACAGATTCATCAACGGCTACCTCGACCTCGGAACCCTCTGGTTTCAGTCGAAATTCGGCATCAAGCCGATGCATATATTCGGTCTTCTGGGATCGGCGATGTTCCTGATCGGTTTCCTTGCCGTTGTGACGGTACTGATACTCAAGATAATTTCGATGAATTCGTCTACATATCATTTTTACGTCACAAATTCCGTATATTTCTATCTGTCGCTCGCTTCAATGGTTCTCGGTGTGCAGTTCTTCTGCACCGGACTCATCGGCGAACTGATCACACGCAACTCATCTGAAAGAAACAATTACCTTATAGCTGAAGAATTTTGACAAGATTGATTTTTAAGAATCACATATATTACCGGCTGATACGAAGTGGATTACTGATGCTTGGCTCGCTGTGCGCCCTGCTTGCGCTGACATGGGGATGCGCTACCGACGAATGCCTCCAGAACAAAAACGCCCTCCCTCTCGCCGGATTCTACGACACCGCGCAACCCGACAGGAAGATATCGGTTGATTCTCTTGAGGTCTACGGTGTCAACGCGCCCGGCGATTCGGTTCTCTTCCCCGGAACCCAGGTTATCAGCCAGCTCTATCTGCCGTTCCGTCTTGATTCCGACACCACCCGCTATGTGTTCCGCTATCTGCAGAAAAGCCTCCAGGCTCTCGACATCAGAGATACGGTTACGTTCGTATACTCCAGAGAACCCAGATTCGTATCTTCGGCATGTGGCGTAAGCTATGTTTTCGGAATCGAGGAAATCAAAAGCACCGGTGTGATAATAGATTCCGTAAGATGCCCGATGCATGAGATCAACAGCATGGACACCGAGAACCTGCATATATATTTCCGTGTCGCAACGGAGGAGACACCTGATGACACTTTATAAATACATGACCCGCACCTTAATAATATTGATATTCTCATTTCTCGCGACGGCAGGGACGAATGCCGCCGCTCTGCTCCCAGACTCGCTTGCCGTGCAGGCACCCGACTCGGTTGCGGCGTTGCCGACCGATTCCGTCACGGTGTCGCAACCGGACTCCGTCACGAAACCGGCGCACCGCACTCCGCGCAAATCGACACCTGTGGATATTGATGACGACAAGCCGAGGGAAATCCTGCATTTCTATGACAAACATGGAAACGCACTCGCCGAACCTGTGAGATTTCTTGCAGTGCTCGACACTGTGACAAAACCCAAATCAAAACCGGTCTACCCCCTTTTCAACGGCTGGACTTTAGGTGTGAATTTCGGGGACGCGATATTCATGGCGGCAGGACAGAAACACGGCAGCTTCGACATCTGGGCGGATGTCTCGCTTCACAACTGGTTTTTCCCGGTAGTCGAGGCAGGTGTCGGATTCGCCGACAACAAACCGGAAGAGAACAACTACAGTTACACTACAAGACCCTCTTTCTACGCGAAGGTGGGAATGAATTACAATTTCATGTATAAAAGTGACCCTGCCTATCAGGTGTTCGCCGGATTCCGTGTCGGATTCTCAAGTTTTAAATATGATGTCGACAACGTGACCATAACAGACGGATACTGGGATCAGACCCAGAGTTTCTCCATGAAAGGACTCAAGGCTTCCGCTGTCTACGGAGAGATTCTTGCAGGAATCAAAGTCAAGATCGTGGGCAATTTTTCTCTTGGATGGAACGCAAGATGGCACATGAAATTCAAAGTCTCGTCGAAATCATCCTCAGAACCGTGGTTCATTCCCGGCTATGGAGCCTCCTCCCCTTTCTCTTTCTCGCTGTCGGCGATATGGCGCTTCGGTCAGAAACGCATCGACCCCGACGACCCCGGAATCTCAAGTAACACGCTCTAAACAATAATAACACGCTCTAAACAATACCTGAGGCTTAAGTGTTTAGTTAGAAAAAGAATTAGTCTATGAAAACACTTAAACCGTATCTAATGGCAGCCGCCATGTCTGCGGCTGTAGCAACGTCCGCTCCTCACGCGGGAGCCTGCTCGCGCGTAATATATCAGGGTGTCGATTCTCTCTTCGTCATAGGTCGCTCACTCGACTGGAAAACCCCTATTCCCACAAACATATACGTATATCCCAGAGGAATGAAAAAAGTAAGCTCCGACCAGCCGAAACATTTCACCTGGACTTCGAAATACGGAGCTGTGTACGCTGTCAGCTACGACGGCGGAATCACCGAGGGCATGAACGAGAAAGGTCTTGTTGTCAGCAGTCTTTTCTGCAAGGGCACAATATACAACGATGAACATGCCGCCGAAAAGACCCAGATGTCGCTGTCGATGTTTGTGGCATGGATGCTCGACCAATGCTCGACCACCGATGAAGTGGTTTCTTTGCTCAATAACGCTCCATTCTCGATTCAGGGCGCGACATTCGACGGCG
>CAMWMW010000260.1 GCA_947175455.1 uncultured Porphyromonadaceae bacterium
ATCGTAATCCTTGCAAGTGCATGGAATCGGTCGGAAATTGCGCTTCAGGATTAGGTCTTTGTAGAGCTAGATTTGGTCAGGCGGGAGGCTTAGGAGCAGGTGGCGGAGGATGCGGGCGACTAAAATTCCGTTGGCGACTGCGCAGCCGTGGGTGACGGGAGCGTGGCGGGTAAGCATCAGCGATTCGAAAGCGTGTCCGGCTGTGTGCCCGAAATTCAGGATTTTACGCAATCCTGATTCGTGAGGATCTTCTTCCGTGACGCGTGCTTTGAAGCTAACGCATTCCGCCATGGCATCCTGAAGAAGATTCATGTCTGAAAGAATCCTGTCGTCAAGAACCTTTTGATACAATTCACCGGATGAGATCATCGCCGTCTTCACTATCTCTCCGAAGCCCGAAAGTATCTCTTCGCGAGGGAGAGTGGCGAGCGGCTCGGAGGAGATTATCACGCACTCGGCGTTTGCGAACGCCCCGATTTCGTTTTTCAAGCCGTTGAAGTCTATTCCCGTTTTTCCGCCAACCGCCGCATCCACGGCGCCAAGGACAGTGGTCGGTATGTTGACGAATCGGATGCCTCGTTTGAAAGAGGCTGCGGCAAATCCGCCAAGGTCAGTCACAACGCCCCCTCCGAGATTTATCAGTAAGGAGTTTCTGGTTGCTCCCCCCTCCGAAAGACTGCCCCACACCCGGGTAAGCGTGTCGAGATTTTTATTATCCTCACCCGCCGGTATTTCGATTATGCGTGCTTCCTCTTTATCTGTAAGCACATTCAGGATTTTGGGAAGCACGTGTGTCGCCACATTGCTGTCGGTGAGCAGGAAGAGTCCGCTGTGGGGAATCTCTTCGAGTGTGGCGGCAAGTGCGGCGTGGAGGTTTTCGGTGCGAAGGGGAAGCATCTTTAGAGAAGTAAGAAGTAAGAAGTGAGAAGTCAGAAGGGGTTAGAGGGATTCGAGATAATCGGCGAAAGCGGGCATCGAAGGGAATATGATGTCTGCTCCTTCTTGCTCGAAAGCTTCACGCGGTATGGGACCGGTAGTGACAGCCACTGTGAATATTCCGGCAGCTTTCCCGGCACGTACTCCAAGAGGAGCGTTTTCGATGACTATAGCCTCATCCGCCGGTACGCCTGCGATCGCCAGCCCTTTAAGATATGGCTCAGGATCCGGTTTGCCGTTTGTGACATCAAGAGCTGTCACTCTGTCGCCGGGGAGAAAAATACCGGGGTAGTCGCGGTTTACACCGTCAAGCAGCTTCACCTGCGCAGAACCGGTGACGAGCACGCGGCGCAGCTCTCGTTTTCTGATAGCGTTCAGCATCCTGTCAGCCCCTGTCATCGGCTCGTTTCTGCCGATTTCATAGAAATATTTGCTTTTAAGCTCATACAGCTCGCCGGCACGCTCTTTGGAGATGCCGTGTCCGTAAGCCCGCATATACATCATGTTTACGAGGTCGGCTCCACGCATACCCTCATAGAGGTATACATCATCAGGATTTCCCGGCACACCCTCCTCTTCGAAAAGGCGCCGGAATGCCTCGGCATGATGCTTCATTGAATCGTAGATCACCCCGTCCATATCGATCAGGGCTGCCTTTTTACCTTTTAATATATCGTCCATACGTTTATAACGGCATTATTCTCCGGATTGATATATGCATTATGCCTTTCTATTGCCTGACTCCCGCTACCAGCTGGCGAGGGAGCGCGGGCTGCGGCGGGAGAGTCTTGAGGCACGCGCGTCGCCGGCGTGCCGCGGACGCGACGGGATGTCGAGTTCGTGGAAGATGATGTGCAGTCCGATGGCGCGGGTCATCAGCAGGTCGTCGTGACAACCGGCTATCGCTCCGTAACTGCCGTTCTGGCGGCGTTCGTAACTCAAATACTCGTCAAGACATGCCGGGTCGCGCTCGATATACATCCCCTCGCGTATCACCTTCACCAGTGTGGCGATAATCATCGGTTTTGTGGCAATGTTGGTGTGAAAGCCATATCTTACAGGAATGCCGCGCGTCACCGCCTCCTCGCTGCGGCTACGCGCATAGAGGTTGGGGTAGGAATCGCGCAGTCTGTTGAGTATGAACGATGACTGGTCGCCGTCGGTGTGACGGTCACGGTCGTGCGTCTCAAGAGTGTTGCTCTCGATGACAAGCAGTGCGTTGCCGTAGAACCTCGAGGCATCCGCAGCCTTCTCTGTCAGCAGGTCGAAATCGGTGTGTCCGCGCCATTGCGCCACAATCTCCGGTCTCTCGCCGAATGCCATCGGCATCCTGTCGAACACCGCTATCACGCTCCAGTCCGCCTTTGCCGACCTTCCGCCGACATCGACCACGGTGACATATCTGCTGTCGATGTTTTGTCCGCTTTCATCGGGCATTTTCCATATCTTCCACCCTCCGGACGCAAGGGGAGAGAAACCATTGTCATCTATTTCTCCGGAACGCGGAGGCAAGCCGCATCCCTTTCTCAAAGCTTCGACCTTGTATTTGTCGAACACGCGCGCTCCCGAATGCACGAATGCCTCGACGTCATCGCTCGGATATTCGGCAGCCATGAGTCCGTGTTCGGAATATTTCGACCTCTCGGCAATATACCAGTTTATAGCCTCGAGTGTCGCCCCCTGCTGCCAGAGCCACCATAGATATGCGCCAGGCTGACTGCGGTCCGACTCCGCCGCCTCGCACTCCCTCCCCTCATACAGCGCGGCGGCAAACTTCTCTCTTTGCGCCTCATCGCTGAACGGTAACGAATAAAGGTCGATGTCGAACCAGGAGATAAAAAGAGCCTCGAACTGTGAAATGCCTCTTTTTGCCGCCTCATATTCGCGGTGGAAGAAGTTACCGGTCCCGTTTGCCGTGGATTCGTAGACAATCATGGTCATCGGGGCATACAGCACACCCGAACATGCCGAGCGAAGAATATCCTCCGGCGATTTGCCGTCGGTCTTTTTCCATATTCCCACCTCCGAGCAGTGCACGAGATTATAGTCGCCTCCGCGACATGAGTCGGGACGTTCCGCAGTGCCTATCTTTATCTTGCAGTTGCGCGCAGGCACGCGGTATATCGCCCCCGAGCGTCCCACCCGTTCCATTTTCTTCTTTTTTCTTCCGCTTTTATCGGTGTTTTTTCTCTCTTCACTGTCAAGCATCTCTGTCGGATAAGACTCGATCATGCGGTCGAACATATCCTTGATTTCATCTGATCCGACACCCTGATGGGCGATGATGAGGGAGTTGAGGCTTGTGTGGTGCATAAGCTGCAGCCAAGCCATGTACAACTGCGAACAGGTGGATCCTCCCCATTGTCTCGCCTTAAGAAGAATGAGTCTGATTGGCTTTCCGTCGAGACGCATCTTTTCGAGACATTCCACAAACTTGCGCTGAGGTCGGTTGAGTACAAACGGCACATCGTCGCCACCACCTTTACGCTTTATATACACATATTTCGCCGCCCAATACGGGAAATCATGGAG
>CAMWMW010000261.1 GCA_947175455.1 uncultured Porphyromonadaceae bacterium
TTCCAGTTCCGTCTGCAATGCCATGAAGTTGGTGTTTGCCTTCAGGTCGGGATATGCCTCGCGCACGGCGTTCACATATATGTCGAGCGCGCCTTTGAGGGCGCTCTGCGCCTGCTGGTATTGCTCGATGTTCTCCTGCGGGTTCTCCACAGACTGTGCGGCGTCGTAGGCTTTTGTCAGACCTGCGCGGGCGTTGGTGACAGCCTCCAGAGTGCTGCTTTCATGCTCCGCATACCCTTTGACGGTATTCACTATGTTGGGAATCAGGTCGGCGCGTCGCTGATACTGGTTCTCGACCTGTGCCCAGCTTTGATCCACCTGCTGCTGCTTTTCAACAAGACTGTTGTAATTGCACGATGAGAGCGAGGTCATCGCCAGCACCGCTGCGAATGCGATGATAATTTCCTTCACGAATTTCATAATTCAAAATTTTTGGGAGCAGCGTGCGCTGCCCGGGGTGTCTGGTCAAAGCAGCTTGCGCAGAAGGCTGTTCAGGCTTACTTCTTCCGATAATATTTTCTCCAGTTCATCGACACTGAGACGTCTCTGGTCCATCGAATCGCGTTCGCGGAGTGTTACGGTTCCGTCTTCAAGGGTCTGATGGTCGACGGTGATGCAGTAGGGGGTGCCTATGGCATCCTGTCGGCGGTAGCGCTTGCCTATGGAATCTTTCTCGTCATACTGGCAAGTGAAGTCGAAACGCAGACGATGCTGTATCTCGCGTGCCTTCTCCGGCAGTCCGTCTTTCTTCACCAACGGCAGGACGGCGCATTTCACAGGCGCTATCGGAGCCGGGAAGTGCAGCACGGCACGGCGGTCGCCGTTGCCGAGGTCCTGGTCTTCATAGCAGCTGCAGAGCACGCTGAGGAACATGCGGTCCACACCTATTGATGTCTCTATAACGTAGGGAACGTAACTTTCGTTGAGTTCCGGGTCGAAATATTGTATCTTTTTGCCGGAGAACTTCTCATGCTGCGAAAGGTCGAAGTTCGTGCGGGAGTGGATTCCCTCCACCTCCTTGAAACCGAACGGAATTTCGAACTCGATGTCTGTAGCCGCGTTGGCGTAGTGGGCAAGCTTCTCATGGTCGTGGAAGCGGTATTTGCTGTCGCCCAGACCAAGGTTCTTGTGCCATTTGAGGCGCGTCTGACGCCAGAAATCGAACCATTTGAGTTCTTCTCCCGGGCGCACGAAGAACTGCATCTCCATCTGCTCGAACTCACGCATGCGGAAGATGAACTGGCGGGCGACGATCTCGTTGCGGAATGCCTTTCCGATCTGCGCTATGCCGAAGGGAAGACGCAT
Source organism: uncultured Porphyromonadaceae bacterium (assembly GCA_947175455.1). Taxonomy (GTDB): domain Bacteria; phylum Bacteroidota; class Bacteroidia; order Bacteroidales; family Muribaculaceae; genus Lepagella. The sequence goes on from CAMWMW010000261.1 coordinate 1,306, forward strand.
GCGCCCTGTTTTCTGCACGTTGAGGTAGTTGACGAAAATACCCTGGGCGGTCTCCGGACGAAGATAAACGTCCATCGCGCCGTCGGCAGTGGAGCCCATCTCGGTCTTGAACATGAGGTTGAACTGGCGCACTTCGGTCCAGTTGCGTGTGCCGCTGATCGGGTCTGCGATCTCATAGTCAAGGATAATCTGCTTGAGTTCGGTGAGGTCATTGGCGTTCATTGCCTCGGAGAAACGGTTGTGAAGCTCGTCGCGTTTGCGCTGGTGCTCAAGCACGCGCGGATTTGTCTGACGGAACATGGCTTCGTCGAAGCTCTCGCCGAAACGTTTTGCCGCCTTGGCGACTTCCTTGTTTATCTTCTCTTCGAATTTCGCTATCTCGTCTTCGATAAGCACATCGGCGCGATAGCGTTTCTTTGAATCCTTGTTGTCGATCAAAGGATCGTTGAAGGCGTCAACGTGTCCTGACGCCTTCCATATCGTGGGGTGCATGAATATGGCTGAATCAATGCCGACGATGTTGTCGTGGAGCATTGTCATCGCCTCCCACCAGTAGCGTTTGATATTGTTTTTCAGCTCCACACCGTTCTGTCCGTAGTCATACACGGCAGAGAGCCCGTCGTAGATTTCGCTCGATTGAAACACGAACCCATACTCTTTTGCATGGGCTATGATTGTCTTGAAAACATCTTCCTGTTTTGCCATTGCTCTGTTATGATTGAGTCTGTTTATTTACAAATTTCTGTTATTGCCTTGCTGATTTCCCGATGCCCCGCATGTCAGGCGGAATGCGGCATTCAGGCGCGTCCGCGCCGTAGCTTCCGTAAACAGCGGCGTTTAACACGCAAATTTACCGAAAATTTTTAACATCGGCAAAAAAAGACCGTACAATGTGCGTTTCATCGTGTCTGAAATATCCTGACGGATGTCCGTATGAAGGAAATCGGGGCGTTCGTTTGTTATAATATAAATCAAAGGATATTGACTATGAAAACGCATAAATTATTTTTTGGAAAGAGAGTAAGCATGACGTTTGACGCTTGTCTGGCGGCGGTGCTGCTTGCGGTGTGCTCTGTCGGCGCAATGGCTCAGAACAGTCTGCCGGCACCGGGGTCCGGCGGCAGTTTCCGCCCTGATGCAGGACGTCCCATGGGTCCCCCGAACGGTATAGGATGGAATCCGGGTCCGGCATTCCCCGGCAACTGGGGCAGTCCGTGGAACAACGGCTGGAACAGCGGACCGACAATCATCGTAAACCAACCGTCTGTGATTCCCGAACAGGGGGTGACAAGGGTTGTCGCCTGCGGATATGACGCGCAGGGAATCTGGCGTGTGCTTCCGCTGACGGTCAGCTATCAATACAACGGCGTCCAATACGTGGTCAACGTATTGAACGCCTGGAATCCTTGGACCGATATGTGGGACAGGGGAGTTGACGCTCCGGCGTATAATACCGATTATTATCTGCGGGGTGTGGAATACTCCTTCTATACCGTATTGCCTACCGGCACCTTCTATTTCAATCTATAGGGCGTGTTTCTTAAAACATCGTGCCCCGGGTTAATCCATTCCTTCGTCATAGCCGGAGCCGCCCATGGGTTCGCCTGAGTTGTCGCGACTCCCTCTTTTGTTCGACTTCATGTTGCCGAAGGAATATTTTATGGTCAGACCGAGCACGCGTCCCATGCGCCAGCGTTTGGAGGTCTGTGTGTATCCGGGTCCGTAGATGGTGCTCTTCCATTTGCGGGAGTCGAAAATATCGCGGCAGTTGAGCGAGAATGACCAGTTGCCCGCGATTTTGCGTAATCCGGCGTCTACGCTCCAACCTCCTTGTCTGGCTCCCTGTGCCTCTTTCTGCTCGGAAGCGTAACGTCCTGTCGCCTGAAATGAGATGCCCCACGGGAGTTTAACGTTTGCCATAAGGCGTGCGTCCCATGCGAAGCTGTTCTGCTTTTCGTTGGAGATATGCGCTATGTTGCCGCTTTCCGTAGGGAAGTCGTAGCTCCAGCCGCTGATGTGGTTGTTGTAGAGATTCACCGGCGTGGTCAGGTCGAGTTTGCTGCGGAAGAGTGAGTTCTTGAATATTATCTCGCACCCCGAGTTCGCCATCTTCGATACATTCGCGAATGTCGAATAC
>CAMWMW010000262.1 GCA_947175455.1 uncultured Porphyromonadaceae bacterium
CGGCGGCACTGTCTCGGCACTACACTGGGGTGTGACCGACAAATCGGGCAAAAGCGTTATATTCGAGTTTGACCATGGAAAGATAAACATCTACGACATGGGAGACTACCGCGCCATGACCAACGACCCCAACTGGCCGCAGATGACGGCGATCATCGACTATTGGAACAGAATCGGAGGAAAGAATATGCTTCCGGGAACAGTGGCAAGTCCCGACAGATGCGTAAGGGCAAATTACTTCGCCCACCACGTCAAACCTGTTGCAGACCCTGATCTGGCTGTGTCGATATGCCGCAGTGTCCTTGTAAACGTTTGTGTGCCGTATACATATGAGGTAGAGGGCGTGCCGGAACTCAGTTCGACACAGTGGCGATCCTTCTGCGTGCCGTGCAATCTGAGATACTATTTCGATATAGTCACCAATCCCGGATACTATTACGTAGACCTCAATAACGTAAATATCCGCAAAGGAGCTCCGGTGCTCAGACTCGACACTTCGAAATCAGCCGACCTGATAGGAGACGTATCGGCACGGCTCAAACCGGCGCAACCGTTCACTCCGATGTATTGACCGGATTTTGACCCTTTACACGGCATTGTTGGATTTGTGCATTGAATTTATTATCTTTGGAGCATGAAAAAGATTTTATTCGCACTCCCGCTACTTATCGTTGCCGGAGCCTGCACTCACAAAACCGACAACAGTAAAAATATGGAATATGACCAGGGTGTCGCCCACATAGGCACGGTGATAGGATTCCGGGATTCAAAACCGGTAAACGCGATGCCTAAGGCAACGGCTTTCCGGATGACCGGCGACTATTCCAACAATGTCGGAATCACTCTCGGGAAAGACGGCTCGCCGGTCTATTTCCCGGATCCGTCAGACATTTCCGCGAATTCCGCGCCCATTGACCTGGGCAACGGGTGGTGGCTCAACCGTCAGGGCATTTCATCTGGCTCTGTGTTCACGAAATATACTTTCGATGAATACTCCCGTCTGAAAGCAGTACCTTCGGTAAAGCAGCTTAAAGCCGCCATAATCCCCAGAGCACGCGTCTCGGAGATAAGGGAATTGCCTTTTACAATTGCCGAAGCACCGGGCAATCTCGATTCCATACGCTCATTCCTCGCCTCGGGCAAGGAGATGAAAGCGAAACTGTTTATTGACACAGACCAATGATACAAAAAACTGAAACTCTCATACACAGCGAAGGCTGCCTCGAATGGCAGCCTTCGCTGTGTATGAGATAAGAGCTTGTTTAAAACTTATTTATTTCAGCGTACGATGATTTTACGCGATTCACTTCCGCTTCTTACAACATAGATACCGGCATCTACAACCGGAAGTCTGCCATCTTTGACGACACCGACCCTGACTCCTCTCATGTCATACACGTCACCGTCGGGAAGTGTGTCAGCCTGCCCAACTTCAGCCACTTTACTGTTATTGCCGCCGGACACGTCAGCCTTGAAACTGATGACTCCTCCTGTCTCGGCGATACCGGTAAGCTCAACACCCGGACGGGCATTGCTCCACGAAAGCAATGCGGGCATTGTCAACTCCCCGAAAGATGTGACATTTTTGGTGCCGGGGAAAGGATCGCCCGAACGTGTGCTCTCCGGATATATATAATTCCCCCACCAGTCTTTACCGGTAGGATAATCCTGAATATTGTCCGCCTCGACAAGATCCACATACTGATGGTTCTTTTTGTTGTTTACCTCGTTGTCATAGAACACTTTCTGGTCGTAATCGACATGCCAGACAAGCATACCGTGATAAGGGATATACTTGTCCCATCCTGTCTGCTGACGGTTCTCGAAAAGATAGAACTCCTGCACACGGTCTGTTTTCACAATAAACGCCTTGCGGGTATCGGCAAGATTCCCGAGCGTCTTGTCGCCGGAGGTCAGCTCTTCGGGTGTCAGCCAGTCAAGAGCATATCTCTCATAAGCCGAATAGTTGGGAGGTGTCATGCCATCGTTGTTGTAAGGACCGTAATCCATCACGGAAAACTCTTCAGGAGTGAACGGTACATCCATATAGCTGTCGTAACTGCCGGTAGAATAAAGGTCAGGCAGCCCCATGACATGACTGAACTCATGAACGAAGGTACCGATACCGTCCGGACGGTCGGCATACACGTAACCGTTGCCCGACACACCTACTATTCCGCATGTCTCGTTAGAACATGCATACCTGTCGATATAGACGCCGTCGAGTTCAAGAGGATTGCCCCTGACATAGGCATCGGGTGCCGTCGCCCATGAGATTTCCCATGAGTGAGGCCAGATTGTGTTCTCCTGTCCTTGGGTGTCAGCCTCCCCGTAACCGGCATAAAACACATACACGTTATCCACATATCCGTCACCATTCCTGTCATATTCCCGGAAATCTATTTCCGAATCCAATGCCTTGCAGGCATCGATAACCATCTGATGGGCACGGATATCTTCATTGTTAGCCTTGTTGGCGCCGTAATATTTCACATTCTGAGGCAGACAAACCGGACCGTAGACGTCAAACTCCGGCTCGAACCTGCCTCCGGAATTGTCAATAAACCAGTCCCGTGCTGAACCCGTAGCGCCATAGGTGCTGAAACCCTCTTTGTTGAGCATTTCGGTGAAATAGGTTTTTGAATCAGCAGTGTTGTAGGGCGCCTTGTTTTTAGAGTTGAATTTGACATCGGTAAATTCAGCGAGAATCACGAGCACTTTCTGTTTTCCCGTGCAGGGAAATGAATAGTCATAAAGTCCCGGTCCCCGGGTTTCCCCTATATTCCCCCCGGCAAATGCCGGAACGCGGCTTTGCAGACAGAAGCGGTTGGCACCGGCTGATTTTGCAGACATTGCGTTCACAGCTTCATGAACTCTCTGTCGCGATATGTCTTCAAGAAAACGCAATTCCTCCGCCGTGCGGGCATTTTCATTATGCGCGGCGACCGCTGTAGCCGCCACCCCGCCGCCGTCATCAACTGTCACATACACATATCCACGCTGTTCGTCCCTCTGAAGGAGATAGCCGTCGAGGGTATAAATACTTTTGCAGGCGGCATTGCCCCGCTTCACTATAGTAAGTTCAGAACCGTCAGGCTGTATCACGGTGATAGGAATGCGCAAAGCCGGCTTTCCCCACGCTCCGGCACACGCCAGAGCAATCATTGCTGCGGATAGATATTTCTTCATAAATTCATTAAGTCGTTGATAAATTCATTAAGCCGTTGATAAATCAGATTTTCATTATTCCGGTTTTATAAAGCCTGCTAAGATACAAAATATTACCGACATTCACAAATATCCGGCCTTTACGCACTCGCGGGTCACACACCAGCAGGTCCACTATTTCCTCAGCATGATCGCAGGTTCAGATGTCCCCTAATTACTTATCTCTAAATTATTACGTATGAGAAAATTGTTTTTAATCTTGATGACGCTG
>CAMWMW010000263.1 GCA_947175455.1 uncultured Porphyromonadaceae bacterium
ATCGCGCTCTATCCAATTATATTTGTCAACAATCTACCGTTCGATAATGGAAATCATTGCCCATCCTCCCCCGAATGGTAAGGCGCCGATCTTGAAAAAAGATGCGAAGATTCGCCATAGACCGGTTTTCTCAGCTGTGTCTATCATAATCTGCATTAATTATCGTGCAAAGTTAATAATTTTAAGCGTTGTGTGTTCATCTCAGGTGCGATAAATAAGGGCTGCCTTAAGGAAAAGTCAGCGGCAGCCCTTCAGTCGTCATAAGCGCGCAGTCAAGTCACAGGCGCCATATGTCTTGTCAATATGTGTGTTCTGACGAATCGAGAGATGAAATTGTCAGTTTCTTTTTGTCCATGCTTCTCCATACGTATGCGATGTAGGCGAGAACAAACGGAATCAGAATTGATACGTACCCCATGGTTCTGAGGGTGAACTCGGAAGAAGAGGCATTGCGTATTGTCAGTGAATCCATCGGATTGAGCAGCGAGGGGTAGAAGGCTGTGTCTCCGTATCCTGCGACCCAGAAAAGGGATGCGACGGCAAGGAATGTGCCGATTCCCGTGAACCAGATTCCCTTGGTGAAATGTTTCGCGAAGCATGATTTCAGCAGTCCGAACAATACCAGTACGACACCGAGAAGGAGTGCAAGTCCCGCCCACCATAAGTCCACGTAATTATGGAAGTATTTGAAAGGGGTGTCAATGACCTTGACAGTGCGGATTCCATCGGAGATCACGGTATACCCGTCGGCGGTGAGCAGCAAACCGAGAAACCACAGGAAGAATATTACGAATATGCCTCCGTTCACAAGTGCCTTTGCCTTCAGAGTAGAGAAAAAGGACGGATCTTCCGCAATATTGTTCATCATATAGAGGCATGCCTGGGTGCGGGCAAGGAACAGCACCGCGATTCCCAGCACAAGGTTCCTCCAGTTGAAGATAGCCTCGAACCCGTGGGTCGAAGACCATTGGGAAATCACAGGGGCGGATCCGTCAAGCAGGTTGCCTCTGTTTACCGTAAACTCTCCACCGAAGAAAAACATGGATACCGCCACGCCGAGCAGCACGCAGCCCACGCATCCGTTGATGAAAAGGAAAGTGTCGTAAGTCTTTGTGCCGTAGATATTGCCCTTCTTGCGGCGGTATTCATAACTTACAGCCTGAACAATGAAACTGAAAAGAATCAGAATCCAGAGCCAGTAGGCGCCGCCGAAACTTGTGGAATAGAAGAGAGGAAAAGATGCGAACGCCGCGCCTCCGAAAGTTACGAGAGTCGTGAAAGTCAGCTCCCATTTGCTTCCCATTGAATTGACAATCAGGTCACGGCGTGTCTGGGAACCTGCCGAGAGTATCATGGTCTGACCACCCTGTACGAAAAGCAGGAATACAAGGATTCCTCCCAGAACAGAAACAAGCAGCCACCAATAATTCTGAAGATATTCAAGTGTCATGTCTTTATAATATTAAAGGATTAGGAAAGTTTTATTTTTGTTCCCTTGTCTATCTGACGGAACATTATGCTGACCTCGGCAACAAGAAGAATTGTGAAAATGGCGGCAAAGAGCCAGAATGTCACAATCACGGACGATGGCGGAATCGCGGATACCGAAGCTATCGTCGGAAGAAGATCCTGCACGGTCCAAGGCTGGCGGCCCACTTCGGCAACAGCCCATCCCGCTTCCGAGCATACCCACATGAAAGGCACGGACACCATTGCGATCCATTGTATCCATGAATGACGCTGCAGTAGTGTGGTGCGGTATACCATGAAAAGCACGGCAATGAAGAAGAGAAGGAAATAGGAACCGAGCACAACCATGACACGGAACATCACGAACGTGAGTCCTACGGGAGGAATCGCTTCGTTTACAGATTTGAAATATCCGTAGCCGAAGAAGCGGTAATTCTCCTTAAGGGTTTTGAGCGAAGAAGCCATTGCTGCCGAATCTCCCGTCTCGCGTGCCTCTCCGTAAGTTCTCAGAGCATCCTGGGCTTTCTTTCCCATAGCTATTCTTTCGGCATAAGAGACGGTATTTATCGTATCTCCCTCTGCATTTATGTCAACACCGTTGATGATGTCGGCGATGCCCGGAATAAACGCGTTCATGTCATGACGCCCGAGTATCGACAGCCCTTTGGGGATGGCGATTTCAAAAAGATACTCATCCTCGTCATTGTCCCATTCCTTGTCGGGGTTAAGCACGGCGACCGCCGCCAGACTCTGTCCCTGATGACCATGGTATAGACCTTCCATGGCAGCGAGCTTCATAGGCTGGTGTTTGGTAACCTCGACGGCAGACCCGTCACCGGTATACATTGTCAGCAGCATACCCGCGAGTCCGAACCAGGCACCGGTTTTTATTGAGCGGATGGCGAAGTCTACGTTGCGTTTCTTGTAAAGGAACCAACAGCTTACACCGATAACGAATACGCCTGAAAGCGCCCATCCGCTGAGAACGGCGTGGAAGAATTTGTTGACCGCTATGCCTGAGAACAAAGCCCAGAAATTATCCATCACGTTTCGCATCTGGTCCGGGTCGAACTCCATTCCGACAGGATATTGCATCCATGCGTTGGCAACGAGAATCCAGAGTGCCGAGATGGAGGCGCCGAGTGCGGTGAGCCAGGTCGAGGCGAGATGGAAACGCGGACTTACTTTGTTCCATCCGAAAAACATGACCGCCACGAAAGTAGACTCCATGAAGAATGCAAGTATTCCCTCGATGGCAAGCGGTGCGCCGAATATGTCGCCGACAAACCAGGAATAGTTGCTCCAGTTTGTCCCGAACTCGAATTCGAGAATGATGCCAGTCGCCACGCCTATCGCGAAATTAATTCCGAAAAGGCGCATCCAGAACTTGGTGGCGAGAAGCCACTTCTCCGATTTTGTCTTTAGATAGATGCTCTCCATGATGGCGACAATCACCGACAGACCGAGGGTGAGCGGCACAAAGAGCCAATGGTAGATGGCCGTGATGGCAAACTGAAGCCTCGACCAGTCAACAACTGTAGTTAGATCTGACATTGTGTATAGATAGAGTTTATAATTTGGAATTTAAAGCTTTAAAGTTGCTGTAGCCGTAATGTCATCTGTTTGTGAGTTCATGGCGGACGTGATCAGCTCGTTCCTTGTCGTTGTCGAAGTTTGAAGAGAGAAAATTGGGAAAGAACAACATCTTCATAACGACGAAGAAAATGAAAAGTTTGATGAGTATTATAATCCATAAGGTCTTTCCAACGGTCATTTCCCTGAAACCGGTGTAATAGAACATCCATATGTTTTTCAGTCCGCGGGCTGACGATCCGATTATTCGTGAAATCATCGCAGTTGTCAATATTAAGTAAGTATTGAAAATTAGTTTATAATTAGTAAATGCTATGCTTATTTAAATTTTGAATCTTTTGGATGCTTTCTTGATTTCTCATCAGTCGCAT
>CAMWMW010000264.1 GCA_947175455.1 uncultured Porphyromonadaceae bacterium
GTCTTGTCTGACAAGGCTTATGTATGGACTGATTCCCGCTATTTCATCCAGGCTACTGAACAACTGCGGGACACCGGTTTCGAGATGATGAAGGAAGACGGCCCCGAGGCGGTGAATCTCATAGACTGGGTTACGGAACACGTAAACGCCGGTCAGACCGTAGCCATCGACGGAATGACATTTTCCATATCATGGACACAGCGTCTCGAACAGGAACTGAACGACAACGGCATAAAGCTCAACGACCGTTTCACACCTTTCGACACAATATGGACAGACAGACCCGAACGACCAAAAAACAAATTGTTCGTACATGATGAGAAAATCGTGGGCGAGACCACAGACAGCAAGATGAAACGCCTCATGACGGCGGTAAAAGGAGAACTCGCCAACGCAATCCTTCTCTCGGCACTTGATGACATCGCATGGGCAACAAACCTGCGCACGGCTGGCGATATCGCTTTCTCGCCCATTTTCGTGGCATACCTTTATGTCGACGACAACCGCAGAATCCTTTTTATCGACAAGGAGAAACTCAGCGTGGAGGTCGACACACACCTGCGCAAATACGACATTGACGTCATGCCCTACGACTCCGTGCTGGATTTTGCAGCAACGCTTCCCAAAGAGACCAGACTGCTGATAGATCCGGAAAAGACATCCCGCAGTCTCTACGACAACCTGGGCTGCACACCGGTGTTCGGCGGTAGCGATGTCGCAAAACTCAAAAGCGTCAAAAACGCCACCATGATAGAAAACATAAAGACCGCAATGCGCAAAGACGGTGTTGCCCTGACCAGATTCTTCATGATGGCAGAGCGTGAATATCCGCAGGGAAAACTCACGGAAGTCGGTCTCGGGAAAGAATTGCGCGCGCTGCGCCTTGCCGACGCATCATGTGTCGACGAGAGCTTCGCTCCGATTCTCGGATGGAACGAACACGGTGCCATCGTGCATTATGAGGCTACCGAAGAAACCGACATTCCGATAACCGGCAACGGGCTGCTGCTTGTGGATTCCGGCGGTCAATACACTTATGGCACCACAGACATAACACGCACCATCGCGCTCGGCACTCCGACCGCAGAACAACGCCACGATTTCACACTCGTACTGAAAGGACACATAGCGCTGTCACGCGCCGTATTCCCCAAAGGGACACGCGGAACCCAGCTTGACGCGCTCGCACGCCAGTACCTGTGGGCAGAAGGGAAAGCGTATTATCACGGCACGGGACACGGTGTCGGATTCTTCATAAACTGCCACGAAGGTCCGCAAGGCATAAGACTCAACGATGTGCCCACACCCCTTGAGCCGGGCATGATACTCAGCAACGAACCCGGACTCTATCTTGAAGGGGAATACGGCATCCGCACAGAGAACCTCATAGCCGTGGAACCCTTCGAGACCACACGGTTCGGAGATTTCTACCGGTTCGAGACCCTCACCCTCTTCCCATATGACACCTCCCTGATTGAAAAAGAGAGCATGACTCCCGAAGAGATCGAATGGGTAAACACGTATCACCGCAAAGTATACGCCGAACTCTCGCCCCTTCTCGACAACGAGGAGAAGACATGGCTCGCCGGGAAGTGCAAGGAAATATAAATATGGATATATATTATATTAATGAGCGACACGGCATGAAAGCCTGAAACAGGAAACCAGACAAAAAAAATACGAACAACAAAACATAAATAACAAACAATGGCATTAATAAGATCAGTAAGAGGCTTCACTCCTGAAATCGGGAAGCATTGTTTTCTGGCTGAAAACGCCACAATCGTGGGAGATGTTGTAATAGGCGACGAATGCAGCATCTGGTTCAACACCGTATTGCGCGGCGACGTCAATTCAATAAGAGTCGGAGACCGCGTCAACATTCAGGACGGCAGCGTGCTTCACACACTATATCAGAAATCCACCATCGAAATCGGCAACGATGTCTCGATCGGACACAACGTGGTGATACACGGAGCCAAGATTCACGATTACGCCCTCATCGGCATGGGAGCAGTCGTAATGGATGACGCCGTTGTCGGAGAAGGAGCCCTTGTGGCGGCAGGCTCCGTAGTGCTCAGCCGCACACAGATAGGACCGCACGAGATGTGGGCGGGCTCACCGGCTAAATTCATAAAGATGGTGGAACCGGAAAAAGCGAAAGAGATGAACGTAAAGATAGCGAAAAACTATCTTATGTATTCCAAATGGTATGAGCAAGATGCGGAAGAAACAGACCCGTCTGCCGATATCTTATAAATTTTTAGCGAATTTTTGTCAAAAAATTTTGTCATATTTGGAAGATTGTATAATTTTGCATCGCTTTATGTCGCCGGGGCCTGCATGTTGCCTTCCGGAGACGAGCCAAATAATTAACAGAAACTAAAAAATTAACAGCACAAAACATGATTATCGTACCAGTAAAAGAAGGCGAAAACATCGAGAAAGCACTCAAGAAGTTCAAACGTAAATTCGAAAGAACAGGCATCGTAAAAGAGCTTCGTTCACGTCAGGCTTTCGAAAAACCATCTGTGACCAACCGCAAGAAGATGATGAAGGCCGTTTACGTTCAGCAGCTTCGTCAGGCTGAGCAGTAAAAAGCCGCTTTTATCTGCACCCATAACAGATTCAGCATAAGCGTAAAGCTTGTGCTGAATCTTCACATATCATCAACACTGCATTATTCGGCTGTTATTCGTCCGTTCACACATAATACCCTCATTGCCATGCTCCGCGAATTTGAAGACTACATGCGGCTCGAACTCAACAGAAGCCGGCTGACCGTCGAAGCCTACTGCCGCGACATATCGCAGTTTGCAGCATGGCTCGGAGGCGAGACATTCGACCCGGCATCAGCCACGACAGCCGACATCAGAGCATGGCTCGGCTCCATGGCAAGGGAAGATTCCCCGGTCACATTGAGAAGAAAGGCACAGAGTCTGCGGGCATTCTACAGATGGCTTCTGAAGCGAGGCTGCATAACATTCAATCCCGCCGCCGACATCATTCTGGCAAAGGCTCCTAAACGCCTTCCCGAATTTGTAAAAGAGCAGGAAATAGAGGCGATCGTAAAGAAAGGCGACACCTCCGGTTTCCGTTCGCACAGGGCACACATAGCCATACTCATGCTCTATTCCACAGGTCTCAGACAGGAAGAACTCCGCACACTCACAGACGCAGACATAGATTTCTCGCTCCGCGAGGCAAAAGTCACAGGAAAACGGTCGAAGCAACGCGTCGTGCCTCTTCCGCCGGAACTGCTCGATGAAATCGCCGAATGGCAAAAAGTGCGCGACGCACGATATCCGTCATTGCCCGCTCCCCGCCCGCTGCTCGCGGGAGCAAACGGAGCGATAAGCAAGAAAACTCTGTATGACATTGTAAAGAACGCACTCTCCGGATCTTCGGCAATGCGTAAAAG
>CAMWMW010000265.1 GCA_947175455.1 uncultured Porphyromonadaceae bacterium
GAGGCACGGCAGTCTGGCTTTTCAGGCTGCCTCCGCTTGTCTTATCCCCGGAAAACAATGGAGATGGCAGAACTACGGCTATACCGAGACATTCCGACACGGTGGCGGAAGCAGGCGATGTCCTTATGCATGCCGCAGTCGGCAACAACTCCGGCGCCAACAGTCTGAAAGCGGAAACTACAGATCCCGGCACACACGCCACAGTCGTAAAAGACACGAGAATCCGTGAAACCGACATCAGCAAAATGATGTCGGGACATCCTTTTTATGAAGAAGCAAAAAGAGTGCTGTCGGGCAGACTTGAAGAAAGCGACTCTCTGCAACGCAGAAGGATTCTGGATTATTGCGAACATTTCAGAACCGCATATCCTACACGCGACATTGATTTTCTGCGACAGCTCTTCAGCGACAACGCCCTGATTATAGTGGGGACGACTGTGAAAAGCGACGATGCCGGCAAAAGCAAGACATTGTGTCAGACAAAGGTTGTCTATACGGTGCGTTCCAAACAACAGTACCTTGAACGGCTGCAGTCAATATTCAGAGCCAACGAGAAGATTGATGTCGGCTTTTCTGATTTCCGTATAATGCGACATCCCTCCATAAAAGGAATCTACGGGGTCTCTTTGCGACAGACTTATACAAGCGACAGATATTCAGACGAAGGCTATCTGTTTCTCCTCTGGGATTTCCGGAATCCATCCATGCCAAAGATACATGTGCGGACATGGCAGCCGGAAAGCTCGATCCATATGGAAGAGGAACGTATTGACATCAGTGACTTTAATCTCGAATAGGAACATGACAAGACTCCTTTACCCACACCTCTGTCTTCGGTTTGTCGCGATACTGTTTGCTGCGATTGTCTGCATTTCGGCGCAAGCGCAGAAGTTTGCCGTGAAATCATTCCGTATGCTTCCGAACGATGTGTCGGCATTCATTGAGCCGGTACACGACTTCAATGACGAGGGCTGCGCCCTCGTAAAAGTACAGGGAACAGCCGATTTTGTGTTCTCCTCACCTCTCGGTATTGTGAAACGCGTTGATAATGTGGGAGAAATATGGATATATCTGCCGCGCGGATCCAAGAAAATCACCATAAAGCATCCGCGATGGGGCATACTTCGCGATTATACATTCCCCTCAAGACTTGAAAGCCATGTGTCATATGAACTCAGACTTGAAGAACCTGAAGAACCCGTGCGCTATGTGCCGACACCGGCAGAAACCGTAACCCTCTACGACACTCTGGTCATAACGCGTACCGACACCCTGATGGTGACTCCTCCGGCAAAAAAAGAACCTTTCCATATCTATGCTCTTGCCACTGCGGCTTTTGGCAGCACATCAAAAACCTGTCTTGGCGGAATAAGGATTTTCGCCATGAAATCTCATGGAGGATACGCTCATTTTGCCACAGATTTCCGCAGTGCTGTAAAGACTGTCGCTTCATGTGACAGATCCGGGATGATGAACGGCGCTCTCCCCTACTACTCCGGAAACAAACGCCACGCATCGCTGATGGCGACAGCAGGCGCGGCGCATAAACTATCCTCAATAATACGTATATTCGAGGGACTCGGATACGGATACAACAACACGTACTGGCAACTTGCCGAATCCGAGGGCGGCGGATATGTGGAAAACCGCCACTACAGCCACAAAGGTCTGGCATTCGAGGCAGGCGCGCTTCTCACATTCGGCAGAATCTCCATATGCGGCTCGATAGTTTCAATAAAGGGGAAGCAATGGTATGGCTCTCTTGGCTTGGGAATAAGGATATGATACTTTTTATGATGAAAAAATTGTCAGGATACACATTGGCAGACATTGTGGCACAGTCAATGGTCTTCATATTGTCTGTCGCTTTGTTTTCATGTTCGATGACGGAAGACCCTCCTAATATCGAACCGGAAATCATATTGAAAGAGGCTACGGAAGTGTCACGCACTGAAGCGACAATCGGAGCGAGAATCATCAGACAGGAAGGAACCGTCATTGACTTCATCCGCTTCTGTTATGGAGTGTCAGGGGCTATGGAAGTTTCAGAAGTCGATATAAAGCCGGCTGCGGATGACATCACGTTCAGACTGACCGGTCTAAGACCGGGAACAGAGTATCATTACCGGGCGGAAGGTGGCACATCTTCAGCCACAGTAAGCTCGGGAACCCTTTTCTTCTCGACTGTTCCGAACGAACTGCCATCAGTTTCACCGGCAACCCCGCTTTCGTCCGGACCGGTGGGACTTATCGTCGGGTTCGAGATTATTGAAGACGGAGGAGAACCGATAACAGAATCGGGCTGCGATATCATGAACGTACACACCGGTGAGTCGCGACGTCTTATAATCGAAACAGAATCCGCCGGCACAGGACGAAAACAGGTCCGAATCAACGGTCTTACACCCCTCACAGAATATCTGATCACCCCATTCGCATCCAACTCGGTCGGAGAAGCTTACGGAGAACCGCTGTCACACACAACAGGAAACTCTGTGAGACTTGAGAATCCGGGAGACCTTCCGCTCCTTTTCGGACCGGGTCAAGTGAATCTTGACAAAATCTCAATATCCGGAAAAATGAACGGAACGGATTTCCATTTTCTGAGGAGAATGCTTGAAGCTCCGTTGTTACCGGGCGAAGATCCCCTCGAAACAAGAGTTGAAGAAGTAGACATAACAGATGTTGAAATTACAGAAGGCGGCGAATCTTACGACGGCAGCCGTTTTACGGTAAAAGATGAGATTTCCACATTTCTTTTTGCCGATTGCTGTGGGCTTCAGTGTATTTCATTGCCTTCGTCCGCGACAAGAATAGGCAGAGACGCCTTCAAGGGATGCTCCGCCTTAAAAATGATTGAGATACCTGCCGGCGTGGAGGAGCTGCTGCCCTCTTCAGGCTGCAACGCTCTTGAAGAGATTAACGTGTCTGACGCCAATATCAATTACAAAAGCATCGAGGGTGTTCTTTTTAACATGGACGCGTCTGCAATATTGTGGTTTCCGGAAGGTAAAAAGGGAGAATTCAACATTCCCTCCTCAGTATCGGAAATAGGAGAAAACGCATTCAGAGGAACATCAATCTCATCGATTGTCCTCCCCCCTGATCTAACGGCGATAGCACGTGGAGCATTTTCAGGATCATCACTTACAGAGATAACTCTCCCTGAAAGACTTGCCAACATATCCGAAGGCATGTTTCAGGATTGCCCGATGCTCCTGACTGTAAGACTCGGCACGGGAGTCGAGTTCATAGGTAATTACGCATTCGACGGCTCTCCGTTGAAAGATCTGTATATCAAAGCTGTTTATCCCCCTTTTGTATCAGACAATTCATTCCGGAACAGCACTCACAACCTTTATGACAACTGCGTGCTTCATGTGCCGGCATCCTCCTTGAAAA
>CAMWMW010000266.1 GCA_947175455.1 uncultured Porphyromonadaceae bacterium
CCAAGTCTCATCAGTCGCATAGCCCGCTATGCTCCTTCTTCAACTCGTGAAATTCACTCGAAAAACCATCTTCACGTGAATGGAAGTTAAATCCAAACACTCTCTAAAATTTGATAATTCTATAATAATTCTCCTTATGCTCGAAGAATTAAAAGAAAAAGTTTTTAAAGCAAATCTCGACCTTGTGAAACATGGTCTTGTCATTTTCACATGGGGAAATGTTTCCGGCGTTGACAGAGAGAAAGGGCTTGTCGTGATCAAACCAAGCGGAGTAAGTTATGATGACATGAAAGCCGATGATATGGTTGTTGTGGATCTGGTTTCCGGGAATGTGGTTGAGGGATCATTGCGTCCATCCTCGGATACACCCACACATCTTGCGCTATATTGGGCTTTCCCGGAAATCGGGGGTGTCGTGCACACCCATTCCACTTATGCCACAGCCTGGGCGCAGGCGGGAATTGATCTTCCCAACATTGGCACTACCCATGCAGATTATTTCCATGATGCGGTGCCGTGCACAAGAGACATGACCGAACCTGAAGTCAAAGGGGATTATGAACTTGAGACCGGGAATGTGATAGTAGAGCGTTTTGAGGGAATGAATCCGATGCATACTCCCGGCGTTCTGGTCAAGAACCACGGACCTTTCGCGTGGGGAACTTCTCCTGCTGATGCCGTGCATAATGCCGTTGTGCTTGAGCAGATCGCAAAAATGGCAAGTATAGCATATGCTGTCAATCCCGCGTTGACGATGAATCCGTTGCTGGTTGAGAAGCATTTCTCACGCAAGCACGGACCCAATGCATATTATGGACAGTCGAAAAACAAATAATACGTCAAACAACATTAATTTTACATAACAATGGAAATTTTTGATCAATATGAGATATGGTGGATAACCGGTGCCCAGCTTCTTTATGGAGGTGATGCCGTAGTAAAAGTGGACGCTCATTCCAAAGAGATGGTAGAGGGTCTTAACAAATCCGGTGTCTTGCCTGTAAAAGTTGTCTATAAGGGGACTGCAAACTCATCACGCGAGGTCAGCGAACTGATGAAGGCTGCGAACAATGATTCCAAGTGTGCCGGTGTGATTACATGGATGCATACTTTCTCTCCTGCCAAAATGTGGATTCACGGGCTTCAGCAGCTTAAAAAGCCATTGCTGCATTTCCACACGCAATATAATGCGGAAATTCCATGGAATGAAATCGATATGGATTTCATGAATCTCAACCAGAGTGCACATGGCGACCGCGAATTCGGACATATCTGCACCCGCATGCGCATTCGCCGCAAAGTGGTTGTCGGACACTGGACAGACAAAGAAGTTCTGAAGAAAATCGCTGTATGGGAGCGTGTAGCTGTCGCATGGGCTGATGCGCAGGATATGCTGATTATCCGTTTCGGAGACCAGATGAATAATGTGGCGGTTACTGACGGTGACAAGGTTGAAGCCGAGCAGCGTCTGGGCTATCATGTGGATTATTGTCCGGTAAGTGAGTTGATGGAATATCACAAGCAGATTAAAGAAGATGATATCCGGCGTCTTGTAAACGAGTATTTCCGCCTTTACGAGCATAACCATGACATGGAGATTCCTGCATCGGCAGAATATAAGTCAGTGTGGAATGCGGCTCACGCCGAGCTTACTCTTCGCGCTATCCTCAAAGCAAAAGGAGCGAAAGGATTTACGACCAACTTCGATGATCTCGGAACAGACGACATAAATGATCCGAAATTTGTAGGTTTTGACCAGATTCCCGGACTTGCGTCGCAGCGTCTTATGGCAGAAGGATATGGCTTCGGAGCGGAAGGTGACTGGAAATCCGCCGCGCTTTATCGTTCGGTATGGGTTATGTCTGAAGGTAAGGCTTGTTCATTCCTTGAAGACTATACCTTGAATTTCAATGGTAAAGACAGCTCTATACTTCAGGCGCATATGCTTGAGGTGTGTCCGTTGATAGCTGAAGAGAAACCTCGTCTTGAAGTGCATTTCCTCGGCATCGGTATCCGCAAGGCTCAGACAGCGAGACTTGTTTTCACGTCTCGCCCGGGCGAAGGATGCACAGCTACTGTTGTAGATCTCGGAAAACGTATAAGACTAAAAATAAATTATGTCGAATGCATAAAATCAAATCCTATGCCCAATCTTCCTGTAGCATCCGCACTATGGAAGCCGATGCCTGATTTCGAGACCGGTGCTGGTGCATGGATTCTTGCAGGAGGCACCCACCATTCTTGTTTCTCATATAATCTTTCTCAGGAATATTGGGAGGATTATGCTGAAATCGCAGGCATAGAGATGGCTGTCATAGACAAGAACACTACTATTCCTGAATTCAAGAACACACTTCGCTGGAATGAGGTGTATTACATGCTTAACAAATCTCTTTGCTAATCCTTGCTGATTATGGATGCAAAAGAAACAATAAGACAGGGTAAGGCAGTGCTCGGAATAGAACTCGGCTCTACCCGCATCAAAGCTGTATTGATAGATGAGGATAACCGTCCTATCGCCCAGGGATCCCATGAATGGGAAAACCAGCTTGTAGACAATCTCTGGACATACAGCATTGACGCTATATGGTTCGGTGTGCAGGATTGTTATCGTGATCTCAGAGCCAATGTGGTCGAAGAATATGGTGTGGAGATTGAAACGCTTTCCGCTATCGGAGTCAGTGCGATGATGCATGGATATATGCCGTTTGATAAAAACGGCAGGATACTTGTGCCGTTCCGCACATGGAGAAACACCAATACCGGAGTTGCCGCAGCCGAATTGTCTGAACTTTTCAATTACAACATACCTTTGCGCTGGAGCATTTCCCATCTTTATCAGGCGATTCTCAACAAAGAGGAGCATGTTGGTGAAATAGATTTTCTTACTACTCTTGCCGGTTATATACATTGGCAACTTACAGGTGAGAAAGTTCTGGGTATAGGTGACGCTTCGGGAATGTTGCCTGTCGATCCGGAGACAAAGAACTATTCATCTCGCATGATAAAGCAGTTCGATGAACTCGTGGCTCCGTATTCATACCCTTGGAAGCTTGGGGAGATTCTGCCGAAGTGTCTTTTGGCGGGGGAGAATGCCGGAGTCCTGACGGAAGATGGCGCCAGGCATCTTGACATATCGGGCAATCTTAAGGCAGGTGTTCCGGTGTGTCCTCCGGAAGGGGATGCCGGTACAGGTATGGTCGCGACCAATGCCGTGAAGCAGCGCACAGGAAATGTATCCGCCGGCACATCCTCTTTTTCAATGATTGTAGTGGAGAAAGAGCTTTCAAAGCCGTATGAGATGATAGATATGGTTACTACTCCCGACGGTTCGCTCGTTGCCATGGTTCATTGCAACAACTG
>CAMWMW010000267.1 GCA_947175455.1 uncultured Porphyromonadaceae bacterium
TTCGGTGGGGGAAAAAAAAGTACTAAATTTCCGACATAATTATAAACATAACAACAGACATAAAAAGATATGATGAACGCTCAAGACATCAAGAACGGCACCTGCATCCGTCTCGACGGCCGTCTCTATTTCTGCGTGGAGTTCCTTCACGTAAAGCCCGGAAAGGGAAACACATTCATGCGCACAAAACTTAAAGACGTGGTTGACGGCCGCGTGATCGAACGCCGTTTCAACATCGGCGAGAAACTCGAAGACGTACGCGTGGAGCGCCGTCCCTACCAGTATCTTTATGCCGACGGCGAAGACGATATCTTCATGAACAACGAGACTTTCGAGCAGATTCCAATCAGCAAGGATCTCGTGACCGGTGCAGCTTTCATGAAAGAGGGTGACACTGTGGAGGTTGTAAGCGATTCTTCAACCAACACCGTTCTCTATGCCGAAATGCCCATGAAGACGGTTCTCAAGATCACATACACCGAGCCCGGACTTAAAGGCGACACTGCCACAAATACTCTCAAACCGGCTACAGTCGAGACCGGCGCTACAGTAAGAGTGCCTCTCTTCATCAACGAAGGCGAGCTTATCGAGGTCGATACCCGCGACGGCAGCTACGTTGGTCGCGTCAAGGCATAACACCCGCACCGCGACTCATGAAAGAGGCAAAGGAGATATTGTTTTCAATCATCGTGCCTGTGTATAACAGGCGTGAAGAGGTTGCTGACCTCCTCCGGAGCCTTGAATGCCAGACCGACAAAGGATTCGAGATAATTCTGGTCGAGGATGGCTCTACGCAGCTTTCGCTTCCCGATGGCAAAGGGCCGGAGGGGCTTAGGCTAAAATATTGGAAAAAATCGAACGAAGGGCGCAGCATCGCCCGGAATTACGGAATAGCCGGAGCCGACGGAGACTTTTTTGTCTTTGTCGACTCCGACTGCATTTTACCCCCCGGCTATATCGCCGGACTCAGAAAAAGCATCGCGGAGAACCCTGTCGACTGTTTCGGAGGTCCGGATGCCGCTCACGACTCATTCACCGATACACAGAAGGCGATAAACTACGCCATGACCTCATTCCTTACCACCGGCGGCATACGCGGTGGCAAAGTCTCGATGGAGAAGTTCACTCCGCGCACGTTCAATATGGGATTCTCCCGCGAGGTATATGAAAAGGTGGGTGGCTTCCGGGAGATGTTCAGTGAAGATATCGACATGAGCACCCGCATCCGTAACGCCGGATTCAGAATCTCTCTTTATCCGGATGTGTATGTCTATCACAAGAGACGCGTAGACATGAGGAAATTCTGGAAACAGGTCCATGTGTTCGGCATGTCGCGAATCACTCTTGAATTGCTTTATCCCGGTTCCATGAAGCTTGTGCACTGGCTGCCTGCCGTGTTCACAACAGGCGCGGCACTTCTTGTAGCAGGCTCGTTTTTCTGCAAATGGCTGTTGTTGCCGTTATTGCTCTATATAATCGCATTGTGGATCGGAGGCATAATCGCCACACGCAGTCTGAAGATAGCCTCGATGGGTGTAGGCGCCGCGATGGTGCAGCTCACAGGTTATGGCAGCGGTTTTATAAAGGCATACTTTTCGAAGATCATACTTGGCAGGGGGCGCGACATTTCGAAGGAAATAGAAATCAGAAAGGGAAGCAATGAAGGATTATGATTTATCCGGTAATGTGGCGCAGACGCTTACCGTCAAGGAGATGTCGCCTGACGACCAGCCGCGTGAGCGTGCGTTGAAACACGGCTGCAAAGTGCTTCCGACTGCCGATCTCTGGGCTATTGTCCTTCGCACGGGACTTCCCGGCAAACCAATCACGGAAATGTGCAGGGATCTGATGCGTTCCTGCGACAACAAGCTCTTCAACCTCGAAAGAATGGAGCGCGGCAGCTTTATGAAAGTCAAAGGAATCGGCACTACAAAAGCCCTTCAGATCGAAGCTGTCATGGAGCTTATCCGCCGTTATTGCGGCGAGACGGTAGGAAACCGCGTCAAAATCGGTTGTTCCCGCGATGTATACGATGTGATGCGCCATGAAATCGGCAATCTTCCGCATGAGGAGATATGGGCGATATATCTGAATCGCCGTAATGAGATAATCTCAAAAGAGAAGATGACCCACGGGAGTGCGGTCGCTTCGGTTTTCGATCTTAAAAAGATAATAAAAGAGGCGTTGCTGCGTGATGCGCAAGGCGTGATGCTCTGTCACAACCATCCCTCGGGCAATACGATGCCGAGTGCGGACGATGACCGTATTACGGAGAAACTCCGCAAAGGATGCGAGTCTATGGACCTGAAGTTTCTCGACCATCTTATAATCACGGCTTCCGGTTTCTATTCATACCGGGATCAAGGCAGATTCTGAATCATCAGTCTTTTGCGGATACGCTCTGCTTCCGGTGAGTTCACGTCCTTGTTGACGCTGTCGGGCATCGCGGTCTCAGGCTTGTATCCGGCTTTCAGAAGAAATTTCCTGAACAATATTCTGCGCAGGTGTAGGTCTATTTCCGGTTCGGTGATGTCTCCGCGTTCCACGGCGGCAATTATGTTCTTAATCTCCCGCCGGGTGTCTTTGGGCGCAAGAATGATATCCGCACCAGCTTCCACAGCCTTGTCGGCGCCGTATCCTTCGGCTCCGAGCATGTTCATGGCGTCTGTAAGCACGAGTCCGTCAAATCCCAGATCTGTTCTAAGCAGGTCGGTGATTACGGGGCGTGATACAGCTGCGGGGAGCATCTGAGGGTCAATAGCTGGAAACGCGAGATGTCCGATCATGATTCCTGACAGCTGTTGCTCGATATATCTGCGGAAGGGCTGTAGATCAACGCTGTCGAGGCTCTGCAGACTGCGGTCGATATTCGCCTTCATGCGGTGTGTGTCTCCGCGTGCGGCTCCGTGCCCGGGAAAATGTTTTGCGACGCTCAGCACATTCCCGCTTTCCAGTCCGCGTGCATATGATATGGATAGCGCCGAGACACGGTCCGGATCCGGACCGAATGACCGGCTCCCGATATAGGTTCCCTCCGTAGTGATGTCAAGCACCGGACCGAGCACCATGTTTATTCCGATCTTGCGACACTCTCTTGCCATCTCTCTTCCGTATTCGTATAATGTCTCCTCATCCGCGTCTTCGGAAATTCTTGAGTTCACGGGGAACGCCGGCGCATCTTTCAGTCTCATGGCGAGTCCCCATTCTGCATCGATCGCGATAAACGGAGGTGTCTCGCACCATTGGGCAAGCGAGTCGGCTATGATCGCCGCCGATCTCGTGTCTCCCTTAAGCAGAATCAGCCCGCCTACACCGATATGGGCATATTCGCGTATCCGCGCCAGAGTGTAAGAATCTGAC
>CAMWMW010000268.1 GCA_947175455.1 uncultured Porphyromonadaceae bacterium
GTACAAGAAGGTGCTGGCGGAAAGTCAGGAGGCGTTCACCGTGGCAATAGACCGCTATAAGCGCGGACTCTCTTCATTTACCGATGTCATGAACGCCCAGATAAGCATGCTTGATTATGAGAACACACTCCTTGAGACCAGAGCCGCCGCTCTGACCTCTCTTGTCAAGGTCTACGCCGCCGTGGCAGGAAACCCTCAGGAAACCGGAATAAATTCAGAAGATTGATGCTATGAAATACGTTTACGCAATTGCCGCAGCCGCTCTGATGCTCGGAGCCTGCCATAAGAAAGAGAAAGAACAGAACGACACCACGCCGGAAGTCGAGGTAGCGTCACCCGCCATAGACTCCGTGACTCTCCACAGGTCTTATCCGGGATATATCCGGGCGGCAAACAGCGCGGATGTAGTGGCGCGCGTGAGCGGACAATTGCTGACACAGAACTATAAGGATGGAGACTATGTCACCAAAGGGCAGGTGCTCTTCACCATCGAACCGTCAAAATACAGGGATGCCGTGGAGCAGGCGCAGGCGGCACTGCAGACCGCCGAAAGCGAATATGCCTATGCCTCCCGGCAATATGACGCGATGAAGAAGGCGATACAGGCGGATGCCGTGTCGGAAATGGAAGTGTTGCAGTCGCAAAACAGCATGAACTCGGCAAAGGCAGCAATCCGGAATGCCAAGGCAGCCCTTGCCACAGCCCGTGAGAACCTCGGATACTGCACCGTGAGGGCGACACGCTCCGGACATTGCTCCCTTGCCACTGTCTCCACCGGAAACTATCTCAACGGGGAAGGCTCGCCGGTAGTGCTCGCCACAATTTACGACGACTCCGAAGTGAAGGCTGTCTTCGAGATAGAGGACGCCCAATACGAAATGATGATGAACGGCAACAAAATGACTGAAAACAAGCTTTTACGTGCCATTCCGCTTGAGTTTCAGCAGAAACTTCCGCATTCATACACCGCTGATCTCTCTTACGTGTCGCCCAATGTCGGGACCGACACCGGCACCATAGAGCTTGAGGGACATCTCGCCAATCCGTATCAGGAACTGAAAGACGGCATGTATGTGTCGGTAAGTCTTCCTTACGGCACAGACCCGAAGGCTGTCGTGATCAGGGATGCGTCTATCGGCACTGACCAGCTCGGCAAATATGTCTATGTGGTCAACGATTCCGACAAGGTCGTCTACACGCCGATTGAAGTCGGAGAGCTCTACCGCGACTCACTGAGGATTGTCACCAAAGGACTCACAGGCAAGGAGCTATATGTTACAAAAGCGTTGCTGACCGTACGCAACGGAGAGATTGTCAAACCCGTCAAACGATGAATCCATGTTCTCCGACTTCTTTATAAAACGCCCGATATTCGCCACAGTCATAGCAGTTCTGATGGTTCTTGCCGGATTGATGACGATGCGCACACTGCCGGTGTCGCAATATCCCGACATCACACCTCCTACCGTGATGGTCAACGCCTCATACCCCGGAGCGAACGCCACCACCGTGGCGCAGTCGATCGGTGTGCCGATAGAGCAGCAGGTCAACGGTGTCGAAGGGATGCTGTATATGAGTTCGACATCAGGCGATGACGGAAGCTATTCGCTGACTATCACATTCGAAAACGGCACCGACATTGATCAGGCGGCTATAGATGTGCAGAACCGCGTGACAATGGCTCAGGGCACACTACCCACTGCTGTCACCGAGCAGGGTGTGAACGTAATAAAGGAATCGAGCGACGAGGTGCTTTTCTGCGCCCTTGAGAGCGACAATCCCCGCTATGACGCCCTTTATCTGACAAATTACGCGCAGCTGAATGTGGTTGATCCGCTGTCGCGTGTGGAGGGTGTCGGAGGTGTCGAGGCATTCGGCTCGGGAGAATACAGCATGCGCATATGGCTCGACCCATCGCTGATGCGTGCCCGGGGACTATCCCCCTCCGATGTCGAGGCGGCTATACGCGCCCAGAACATGGAGGTGTCGTCGGGTTCCGTAGGCGCGGCGCCCACAGGCAGTCCGGAGGAATTCAAATATACGATTGTGGTGCAGGGACGGCTCTCTGATGTCTCGCAGTTCGAGGATATAATGCTGCGCACCGATGACACCGGCATCCTGCGGCTCAAGGATGTGGCACGCGTGGAGCTCGGCAGTTCCTCGTATTCGGGCATTGCCAAGGTCAACGGCAAGGAGACCGCGATGATCGGCGTGCGTCAGCTTCCCGGCGCCAACGCGTTGGATGTCGCAAAAGGTTCCATAAAGGAACTTGACAGACTCAGCCGGTATTTTCCCGACGGAGTGAAATACCGCATCGTGATGAACTCCACCGATTATGTGAGCAAATCAATCGACGAGGTGCTTGTGACGTTCCTTGAGACATCGCTGATCGTGATGCTCGTCATTCTTCTCTTCCTCCAGAACTGGCGCGCCGTCATAATCCCGATGATAACGATTCCCGTGTCGCTCATAGCCACATTCGCTGTGATGAAGATTCTGGGATTCTCCATCAATACCCTTACCCTGTTCGGTCTTGTGCTGGCGATAGCCATTGTGGTCGATGACGCCATTGTGGTGGTCGAAGACTGTTCGCGGCTCGTAGACGAAGGGAAACTCAACCGCATACAGGCAGCGGAGAAGGCAATGAGGGAACTTACCGGTCCCGTTGTGGGTGAAGTGCTCGTATTGCTGTCGGTTTTCATCCCGACTGCTTTCGTGAGCGGCATCACCGGAGAACTCTACAAGCAGTTCGCGCTCACAATCGCGGTTTCCACAGCATTCTCGGGCTTCAATGCCCTGACACTCACGCCGGCATTGTGCGCCCTATTCCTTGTTCCACGGAAAGAAACGAAATTCTTCATATACCGCTGGTTCAACAAGGGGTGGACATGGTTCGAGGGGTTATACGAAAAGGTAATCGGGAAAATGCTCAGACATTCCACTGCCGCATTGCTCGTGTATCTTGCCATTGCAGCCACAGCGTTCTGGGGATTCATCTCATGGCCGACGAGCTATATTCCCGAAGAGGATATGGGATATTTCATAACCTCCATCCAACTTCCGGCGGGAGCCACGCTGCAGCGCACGGAGAAAGTCACCGACGCCATGGCTGCCGACATACTCAGGGAGGTGCCGCAGGTAAAGGATGTGATGTCGTTCGCCGGCATGTCGTTCATGGGAGGAAGCGGCTCCAATTACGGTTCGTTTTTCGTGATGCTCACGCCCTGGAGCGAGCGCAAGGGGAAGAAAAATTCCATCAATGAGGTCATTGCAAAAGTCAGCGAGATCACGTCGCGCTATCCTGAGGCGGTGTCTTTCTCGGTCAATCCCCCTGCGATTCCGGGACT
>CAMWMW010000269.1 GCA_947175455.1 uncultured Porphyromonadaceae bacterium
CACGACCTTTTCGTTACGAATGAAATGCTCTACCAACTGAGCTATTGCGGCTGATTGCAATCTGTTATTAAAAAGCCCTGCAAAGTTAATAAAAATACTTTACAAACCAAAATATTCCATATCAAACTCTCAAACATCTAACGCTCGCCGGGCTTCACCTCGCCAGACTCCATACTCTCGCCGGGCGCATCGCCTCTGTGACTGTCACTTTTACCGGTTGAAGCAATTGTGTCGGCGAGTATATCGCGATAAGGAGCATCCGCCGCTTGCTGTCCTGACGATTTTGATTTACGTTTTTTAGATTGCCGCTTTACATTCTTCCGTTTCCCGCTTGTTCCGCCAGAATCTACACCACTGGCAACGGATACAGAATCATACATTGTGATTTCCACCGGTTCATAGTCCTTGCTGTTCCGGCTCTCACGCATTCGTCTCCCTCCGAGCCCCCAGAACAAGGCTCCGAACAACAGGACACATACCAGCAGTGTCCAGGCTCCTTTTCGCTCATTGCTGCGCATCAGATCAGGCTCTGCCGTTTATACGTTACCTTCCAGCAGATCGGGGCGCAACCTGCGGGTGCGTTCAAGAGCCTGCTCATGACGCCATTCGGAAATCCTGGCTTCGTGTCCGGACAAGAGTATGTCGGGCACCCGCCACCCTTTGTATTCTGCAGGACGTGAGTAAACCGGGGGTGCAAGGAGGTTGTCCTGAAACGAGTCCGACAACGCGGACTGCTCATCTCCTATGGCACCGGGTATAAGACGCACCATGGCATCGGCAATTACCGCAGCCGGCAATTCCCCGCCTGTCAGAACATAATCGCCTATTGATATTTCCTTGGTTATGAGATGTTCCCTGACTCTCCAGTCCACACCTTTATAATGACCGCAGAGTATTATTACATTTTCAAGCAATGAAAGAGAGTTTGCCATCGGCTGGTCAAAGCGCTCCCCATCTGGAGATGTGAATATCACCTCGTCATAATCCCTTTGCGACTTCAACTCGGATATACATGCATCGATGGGTTGTATCTGCATTACCATTCCGGCTTCTCCGCCGAACGGGTAGTCATCAACTTTGCGATGTTTGTTTGTGGTGTAGTCACGAAGGTTGTGTATCGCGATTTCCACAAGCCCTTTGTCTTGTGCGCGCCTGAGTATGGAGCAATTGAAGAATGGCTCGAGCATCTCCGGCATCACGGTTATCAAATCGATTCTCATGTCGCAAATTTACTAATTTTTTTCCAAACCGCAAGAATGCAGAAAAGCCGGACATCACGCCCGGCTTCCCTTAATTTTTGTGTAATTCTATGTGTGTATTTTCACGGATGTGTCAGAGGTGAGGATCAATCCATTTCTTCGTCAGCCTCATAGCCGCCCATCTCGCGGATTGCGTTGCGAAGCATGGTGTGCTGCTGATAAAGGTTGTTTACAGGCACCTCTCCCTTGGTATAGTCGTGCATCGGACTCTTGAGGAAGAAGCTGAGGAAACGCTGTGTTCCGTAACGGCCTGCGCGCGCCGCAAGGTCACTGAGAAGCACAAGGTCAAGACAGAGCGGTGCGGCAAGGATTGAATCGCGGCAAAGGAAGTTGATCTTGATCTGCATCGGATAACCCATCCAGCCGAATATATCTATATTGTCCCATCCTTCCTTGTTGTCGTTGCGCGGAGGATAATAGTTGATACGCACCTTGTGATAATACTGGGTATCCTCGTCATTGCCATGACCATAAAGATCCGGCTGATCTTCAGGTACGAGGATTGTCTCAAGGGTCGAGAGTTTGGAAACCTCTTTTGTGCGGAAGTTCGCAGGTTCGTCAAGCACAAGTCCGTCGCGGTTGCCGAGAATGTTGGTCGAGAACCAGCCGTTCAGACCAAGGCAACGGTCGCCGATGATAGGAGCGAATCCGGATTTCACCAATGTCTGACCTGTCTTGAAGTCTTTGCCGGCTATAGGCATTTTAGTCTTCTCCGCAAGTTCCCACATTGCGGGAATGTCGACAGTCGTATTGGGCGCTCCCATGATGAACGGACAACCTTCTGTCAGCGCGGCATACGCATAACACATCGACGGAGCGATATGCTCTTTGTCGTCAGCCTTCATCGCAGCCTCAAGAGCCTCCACTGTTCCGTGAATCTTTTCATCTACCGGAACATACACCTCAGTCGAAGCCGCCCAGAGCACAACCACACGCTCCACACCGGTCTCTTTCTTGAAATTGCGGATATCCTCGCGGATCTGCTCGGTCATATCCCAGCGATCCTTGCAATCCTTGACATTGTCTCCGTCGAGACGCTTGGCATAGTTATGGTCGAAAGCGGCTTTCAACGGCTTGATTGCCTCAAGTTCATCTTTTACAGGATTGATATCCTTCTCTTTCAACACCTCTGCGTTGATAGCCGCCTCGTATGCGTTGGCGGGATATACATCCCATGCGGCAAACACTATGTCATCAAGCGTTGCAAGCGGCACGATATCCTTATAGTGCAGATATTTCTTGTCTTCGCCTTTGCCAATGCGAATCTTATCGTATTGAGTGCAGGAACCGATAGGTTTTGCCAAACCCTTGCGAGTCATGAATACACCGGTCATGAATGTCGATGTAACGGCACCGAGACCTACCACCATTACGCCAAGTTTACCTTTGGGCGCTTCTGCTTTTTTTGTTGCCATAATCAGTTTATGTGTGTTTTTTATTATTGGTTTATGTTCATTTTTCACGGCTGCCCTTCGGCAACCTTTGGAAACCTCGAAAAACCCTTCCTAATTTCCGGCGGTAAAATTATGACTACTTTAGCAGACTGCAAACAATTTTAAGTAAAAAATAAGGAGGTCTAATCTTAAACATTCTTAAGAGACCTCCTTATTAGCCAATATTTATTAAAATTATAACCTATTAGAAAAAATCAGTTAAAATTTGTTAATCGGGCTTATGTGAAAATCCAACCCGTTTTTATAGTTTTTTCAACATTTCCGGAAGTTGTCTGATGTCGGAAATTGTGTTCGGATATGTCTGCATATCCTCTTCTTCCGTCCATCCTTTTCCTTTGATCCAGACTGCCGCGCATCCGACTTTTTCCGCAGGTTCTATATCCTTGCGGAAGCTGTCTCCGACCACGACGGTTTCCTGCGGCCTGCAACCGAGAGCCTCGACGCCGAGACTGAAAATCTTCGGATCCGGTTTTCTCACACCCACCACGGCACTCTCTACAATTTTTATGAAATATCTGTCTATTCCGAAATCCTTAAGCACAGTCTCGACATTTCCATAGAAATTGGAAACAAGCACAAGGGGATATTTTTCACTCAATTCCTTTAGTACCGGCACAGCCTCCTCC